>JABDRC010000184.1 GCA_013041945.1 Halobacteria archaeon | reverse complement strand
TCGAGGCGGGCGAGGTGCGGTTGCCGCGCGACGCCCTGTGCAACGGCGGCACGCCCGTTAACCGGTGATTTTCTTCGCCCGTGAGTACCTGCGGCAACCTGGTCGCAGGCGGATGAAATAACGGTTGTAACTGGATCCAGGGCGGCGTCTTCGTGCCCCGGGTATTTGGGTCAGAGTTTCTTCAGCAGGTCCTGCAGCATCACCATATAGGCATCAACGGGCGACATCTCCTCGACGGGTGTGCCGGTCCCGACCGTGTGGACGGCCAGTTCAGGGGCGGGGATGTGTTCCGGTGCCGTCAGCCTGCCGGTAAATTCGCTGTCGCGAATAACCTTGCCGGTCACCATGTCGTAGATCATTGCCATGATTTGCCTCCCGTTGCCATCAGGGAGGTTATCGGCACCAGACTATTAGAATTGAATGACCTGTGGCGCTGATTGCAAGTCTATGAAGATGTTATAAAAGTAGAAAGTGGAAAGTAGAAAGTGGAAAGTAGCGAGTTGAAAGTGGGGAGTTGAAAGTGGTGAGTTGAAAGTGGCCAGTGGGGAGGAATGACTGGATTCGCAATTTTTTTACTGTCTACCTGTTACTTTCGACTTTCCACTTGCGACTTTCCACTTTCAACTCGCTACTGATCTTATTCTATATCGTCAAGCGGGTTGATGTGATCGTTGGGTGCGGTCAGCTCCAGGTCGACACCGTAATCCTCACGTTCGATATCGAAGGATCCGGACCAGTCTTCGGGCGGCTCGATGGCATCTATTTCCATCTCGGTCCAGGTGTCGAAATCGATTTCCTCGATGGCCCCGTCGAAATGCTGGATTTCCAGCGTGGCTTCCTCATCATCGCGTGCAACGATTTCAAACCGGTCACCGTTGATAGACTGGAACCAGTCACCGATGTTTGGTTGACGAGCATTTGCCTTCACAGAAACCCCCCCGAATCACTATGTCTGCCCGTATTGATGTTCCCCAGAGGCAGATAACGGTCGACCCTGTTTCATTTATAAGACTTGCCGCAGGGATGTGCAAGCACTTCCGGTAACCACTGATATTCGATCGTTGCACGTGTTGCGCGCGAGGTCCGGACGCGTATCGGCCTGTCAGCCGACCAGCCTGTCGCCTGTCATAACGCCTGGCCCGGGCAACTGTATTTTTCAGGAAAAGTCATACACTTGCCAGTCAGGTTGCAGATCCGCCCAGTGCCGGTCTGTGATCATCCGGGCAGCGCGCGACACGGCGTCGGCTGATTTTTCAGGCGTATTATCATGTTTAAAATCAATGAATTGATTTTGTCTGATTGAACGAGCGGCATGGATTGCTGAAATAAACGCCCTGTTCAGGTAAAGTGCGCGTTGCATTTTTTCGTCAGTACAGCAATAAATTTCAGCGAGGACAACAGCATGGCCGATTACAAGATTGCACCATCCATCCTGTCGGCGGACTTTGCCCGGCTGGGTGAGGAAGTCACCCACGTACTCGAGGCCGGTGCAGACATCGTGCATTTCGACGTGATGGACAACCACTACGTACCCAACCTGACGATCGGTCCACTGGTCTGCGAGGCGTTGCGTAATCATGGTGTCACGGCTGACATCGACGTACACCTTATGGTCAAGCCGGTTGACCGCATCATCCCCGACTTCGCCAAGGCGGGCGCAACCTATATCACGTTCCATCCCGAGGCCAGCGAGCACATCGATCGTTCGCTGTCCCTGGTGCATGACAGCGGCTGCAAGTCCGGCCTGGTATTCAACCCGGCGACACCGCTGGATTACCTGAAACACGTCATCGACAAGGTCGACATGATCCTGCTGATGTCGGTCAATCCCGGTTTCGGTGGCCAGAGTTTCATCCCGGAAGCCTTGCCCAAGCTGCGCGAGGCGCGCCGGATCATCGACGAGAGCGGGCATGATATCCGCCTGGAGATCGACGGTGGCGTCAAGGTCGATAATATCGGCGAGATCGCGGCGGCGGGTGCCGATACCTTCGTCGCCGGTTCCGCGATCTTCGGTGCCGATGACTACAAGACAACCATCGACGCCATGCGTGCCGAGATTGCCAAAGCCGTTGGCTGACAGCCGCCGTCATGCGCAAACCTGAAATGATCCTGATCGACGTGGACGGTACGCTGGTCGACAGCGTGCCGGATCTCGCTTTTTGCGTGGACAGTATGATGCTGCAGCTCGGGCGTGAGCCCCGGGGCGAGGAGCGCGTCCGCGACTGGGTTGGTAACGGTGTCGAGCGGCTGGTGCGGCGGGCCCTGGTCGGCCAGCTCGAGGGCGAGCCCGACGAGGCCGACTTCGAGCGCGCCTACCCGATCTTCATGGGCCTGTATGCCGAGAACACCTCGAAGCGCTCTTTCCTGTACCCGGGTGTGCGGGATGGGATCGACATGCTCAAGGCCTCGGGCTACAAGCTGGGCTGCGTCACCAACAAGGCGGCACAGTTCACCGAGCCGCTGCTGAAAGACCTCGGCGTATATGATGATTTCTCTATTGTAATCAGTGGTGATACATTAACGAAGAAGAAGCCCGACCCGGCGCCGTTGCTGCATGCGGCGGAGTTTTTCGGTTGCGAGCCGGCGAACGCGCTGATGATCGGCGATTCCGTCAGCGATGTTGCCGCGGCACGCGCGGCCGGTTTCCAGATCGTCTGCATGAGCTACGGATACAATCACGGGATTGATATACGCGAAGCGGCGCCGGATGCAGTGATCGATTCCATGGACGAGATATACCCGCTGCTCGAGAGGGCGGCCTGACCATATGCAATTCACTGAAGAGACAATCCGGGTTACACACGGCACAGGCGGGCGATGGCGTTATATGACCAGCTATTTTTCTGCATGATTTAATGAGCGTCCCCTCTCCCTTCGGGAGAGGGTCAGGGAGAGGGAATCTATTATCAAGCAGCTATTTATATCTGATCCCCTCTCCCCGGCCCTCCCCCTGTGGGGAGGGAGTTTATGAGACAGCTGTGAATGACACCTGAACAATTTCGCGACCTGGTCAGCCAGGACTACAATCGAATCCCCTGACACGCGAGATCCTCGCCGATCTCGACACCCCGCTCAGTACGTATATCAAGCTGGCCGGTGGCCGCTATTCCTACCTGTTCGAGTCCGTACACGGCGGTGAAAAGTGGGGGCGCTATTCCATCATCGGCCTGCCGTGTTCCACCGTCCTGCGGGTCGAGCAGCATGACGTCACCGTCCTGCAGGATGGCGATGTGGTGGAAACGGCGCATACGAAAGATCCACTGGAATGGATCGAGCAATTCCAGTCGAGATACCGCGCACCCGAACTGCCGGAACTGCCGCGGTTCACCGGCGGGCTGGTCGGCTATTTCGGCTATGACACCGTGCGCTATATCGAACCGCGCCTGGGTGCGTTCGACAAGCAGGACCTGCTGTCCTGCCCGGACATACTCCTGATGGTGTCGGACGAACTGCTGGTGTTCGACAACCTGGCCGGGACCCTGCAACTGATCGTGCACGTCGACCCGGCCATGCCGGATGCATGGGGGCACGGGCAGCAGCGACTGGATACGCTCGAGGACCGTTTGCGCGTGTCTCTGGACGACTACGGCGACCGCGAGGCCGGTGCGACCCCGGTCGATGAGAGCGATTTCGTTTCCGGTTTCACGCGGGCCGGATTCGAGGCGGCTGTCGACCGCATCAAGGACTACATCGTGGAAGGCGATGCCATGCAGGTGGTGTTGTCGCAGCGCATGTCCATACCGTTTTCCGCGTCACCGCTGAACCTGTATCGCGCACTCCGCCGGCTCAATCCGTCGCCCTATATGTTCTACCTGGACCTGGGCGATTTTCACGTGGTCGGCTCCTCGCCGGAGATCCTGGTGCACCTGGAGGAGGGTGTCGTGACGGTGCGCCCGATCGCCGGTACCCGCCCGCGCGGCCGTACTCCGCAGGAAGATGCCGTGCTTGAGCAGGACCTGCTGGCGGACCCCAAGGAACTTGCCGAGCACCTTATGCTGATTGACCTGGGGCGGAACGATGCCGGGCGGGTCAGCGAAACGGGCAGTGTGACGCTGACGGAGAAAATGCTGATCGAACGCTATTCCCATGTCATGCATATCGTGTCGAACGTGACCGGGCGGGTACGTCCGGGCATGAGTGCCATTGACGTGCTGCGCGCCACCTTTCCCGCGGGTACGGTCAGTGGCGCACCGAAAATTCGCGCCATGG
Organism: Halobacteria archaeon; assembly: GCA_013041945.1. Classification (GTDB taxonomy): domain Bacteria; phylum Pseudomonadota; class Gammaproteobacteria; order UBA9214; family UBA9214; genus UBA9214. Next base: position 1,006 of record JABDRC010000184.1, on the reverse strand, counting down.
AAATCATCGACGAACTGGAGCCGGTCAAGCGGGGTGTCTATGCCGGCGCGGTCGGCTACCTGTCATGGTCGGGCAACATGGATACGGCCATCGCCATCCGCACTGCGGTCATCAAGGACGGTACCCTGCATATACAGGCCGGTGCCGGGATCGTGGCCGACTCGGTACCCGCCAATGAGTGGGACGAGACCATGAACAAGGGGCGGGCCATATTCCGCGCCGTTGCCATGGCCTGCCGCGGGCTGCGCTCCGCCGACTGAGCACAATGCGGGCTGGTACGGGCGGCCCCGCCGGTGCTAGTCTGTGTGTACGGAACATGAAACAGACGGAGATAATTGACTGATGCTGGAACTGATAAAAGATCTGTGGGATTTTCTCAAGGTCAGGAAAAAATTCTGGATGGCACCCATCATCATCGTGCTGCTGCTGCTCGGTGGCCTGATCGTGCTGAGCCAGGGTTCGGCGGTTGCGCCTTTCATATACACACTGTTCTGACGCGCAGCCCGCAGCACGAGTCCGGTTCCATGCTGTTGATGATCGACAATTACGATTCATTCACCTACAACCTGGTGCAATATCTGGGTGAGCTGGGTGCGGATGTGCGCGTGTTCCGGAATGACCAGGTGACTGTCGAGCAGATCGGCGAGATGGCGCCGGAGAAGATCGTTATTTCCCCCGGACCCTGTACGCCCAACGAGGCCGGCGTTTCGATCGAAGCCATCAAGGCCTTCGCCGGCAAGGTGCCCATACTGGGCGTGTGCCTGGGGCACCAGAGTATCGGCCAGGCATTCGGTGGCCGCATCGGTCATGCACGTTCCATCATGCATGGCAAAACCTCCATGATCCATCACAGCAACAGCGGTGTATTTCATGGTTTGCCCGACCCGTTCGAGGCAACGCGATATCACTCTCTGGTGATCGAGAAGGACTCGCTGCCGGATTGCCTGGAAGTCACCGCCTGGACCGAAGACAGCACGGTCGGACTCGACGAGATCATGGGTGTGCG
>JABDRC010000182.1 GCA_013041945.1 Halobacteria archaeon | reverse complement strand
GCTGTCAATAGGCAATCGAAAATTATTTGCACTTTAAGTACAAAAACATTGTAACAACGTTGTCTGATAAACGCATCCAATACATTTCAATAGTGGTTAGCGAAACCGAGGTTCATAGCGTCCCCTTTTTACCCCGAATAGCAACCGGTATTTCCCAGCCAGTCATAGTCATTCACCCTGACCTCATCTTTTTCTGGCCAGTATGACGAACAAACCTATCGATATTCTTTCAAAGAATTCGGATGGCTTTTTTCTAATGGTTGAAGGTGGACAGATCGATCGGGCTTGCCAGCGGAATAAACCCGGAGCAATATTTACAATAATGGATTGAAGGCAATAATACGACACAACAACCGAAATCACTAACACGATGAGAGGACCCAATAACTTGGGCTTGCCAGTTGTGTGATCGTCTTGTCTGAAAAATTCCCGTTAGTGTAATATGACGAACAGGCTATTCATTTGAGAGTGCGGGTCGCGCCCGGTTTTCTACTAGTCATTATTCCTGACTATAATCAGTAAACACACACACGGTTCCTGCACGCAGTGCAGATACTCTCCGCCGGCCTGCTATTAAGAAACCGCCAGGACATCCACCTGGATCACTGACAACAGAAACAGGTCACGGATTCCAGTTGGTGTCAGAACTGTGAAATCTCTCACTGTCAGCGACATCATCAGTAAGATATCATTGATATCATCGTTGAATTCTAATGCCCGTATTTTCTGATGTCTCGGAACTGTAGTATGGCGGGTCTTGTCCAATGCATACTCAACGCCATCGGGGAATAACTTGTCGCGGGCGATTCTGTCCCTGTACAACATAATAGACACAGCGGGGTCAATTGACTGTTCAGCACGCACCAGCGTCGCGACCATAGCCGGATGTGCACCGTAAGCTCAGAATCAATAACTTGTCATAAAGACGGAATGCCATAAATGCGATATTTAGCGCTCGTATCGAAGATCAGAACCGTAATCGCTGTTCTTTTTTTCGGTCTGTTTCTCACCGCCTGTAGCGATGGTGGCTCTGGCCCATTGACCGTCAGTACGACAACCGTCAGTACGACATATGGCGCTGTCAGTGGCTTTGTGGACGGATCAGCGGAGGCCTTTCTGGGCATACCCTATGCCACTCCGCCCGTGGGAACGGCACGCTGGCAGCCTCCTGGCCCTCCCCCCACCTGGGATTCACCACTTGGCGCATACAGTTTTTCGTCCCCTTGCCCGCAGCCGAGCGATGCACTTGGACAGGGTGAGCCAGGCGCACCGGTTGTGGTTGTCGGTAATGAAGATTGTCTTTATCTGAACGTATGGCGCCCGTCCAGCCGAACCGGATCACCTCTGCCAGTTCTGGTCTTCATTCATGGCGGCGGCAATTATTCGGGATCTGCGTCAGACAGCCTTGGGGTTGTGCTTAACACGGATTCCAGTACACAGCTCTACAATGGAGCGAAGCTGTCCGCCCTGTCGGATATGGTGGTAGTAACAATTAACTATCGACTCGGCCCGTTGGGTTACCTGAACACGCCGGTACTGGCTTCGGCCAGCCCGACAGGAATGGCCGGTAACTACGGGATTCTCGATCAGATCGCCGCACTCAAGTGGGTGCGGGATAATATTGCGGCGTTTGATGGCGACCCGACCCGGGTATTGGTTGTCGGTGAGTCCGGCGGTGCGCGTGACACCTGTGTGTTGCTGGCAAGCCCGTTGGCTTCAGGCCTTTTCAGCCGCGTCGCCATGCACAGCGGCCCGTGTAGTGTACAAACGACGGATGACGCCCAGGGGCGAGCCCAGTTGCTGCTGGGTGAGCTGGGTTGCAGTACCGCCGCCGACCCATTGGCATGTCTTTATGGCCAGACCACCGAACAATTAGTGCTGGCGGTAAGTTCACAACCGAGGGGATTCGGAGATCCGGCGTTCCTGCCGTCACTCGACGGCTACATCATCCCTTTCCAGCCCGACGTCATGATCGCAAGCGGGATGCACAATGCGGTACCCGTTATCATTGGCAGTAACAGCGCTGAATACGCCAACCGCTTCGAGGATATATCGGCGGCAGAATACCCCAGTATTCTGGCGGATCTGGCGCCGGATGGATATGCCGTCGAGGTGCTTATGACCTACCCCCTCAGTGATTATCCTTCGGCAACGGATGCTTATGTCGCTGCTTTGAGTGATCGCAATATTGTTTGTCAAACACGGCGGCGGGCGCGTGCACTCGTGGCCAGTCAGTCGGCGCCGGTGTACCGGTATGAATTCCGCCAGGGTCTCGCGGCACCAGAAGCACGGGCAACCGGCGCCTATCACGCCCTTGAACTGCTCTATCTTTTCCAGCACATGGACAATCAGGACTTTGCAGCCTCTGCAGATGATCAGGCTGTCGCCGATCTCATGGGTCACCGCTGGGGCGCTTTCGCGGCCCAGAGCGATCCAAATGATGGCAGCCTTCCAAACTGGGATGAATATGATCAAATTAACGAGAAGTACCTGGCCATACAGCCCACGGCGACAATCGAAACGCACCTGCGCGATACGCAATGCAATTTCTGGGACAGCATTATTCAGCCTTGAGTCATCAAGCCTGCAGCAACCGGCGCTCCCTGACCAGATGGAGCGACGATAGCTGACCGGGCTACGCCATGGAATGATCAAGAAGAAATTCGCTAACCTGTCAGACGGGTCCATCCAGTTACCTGAGAAATCGACCACTCAAATCAAAAGGCTGCGATTGTGATGTAAGCGGCGGGACGATGGATAGTCTGGAGGGCGAGGATGGCCGAAATATGGAGCTTGAGATACAAGGCATCCAGCAATGCTGGTGGAATTTAGCAAGAATTTATGATAACTATAGCCGAACGTCTTTTAAGTGTGAACTGCACGAGGACTTCAGGGAACAGGGTGTTTATCTTTACAATTCATACAGTCGCGATATAGACAGAATGGAGGCAAGATGTTTGGGAAACTGGCCATTGGTTTCACCCGTGACAGGTTGGGTTCATCGCCGCATCAGCCGGGGGTGGGCGAGGAGATAATCGTGGCGGGCTATCGCAACCGACGCAGGTTGCTATCGATGGGACGGATTGTAATCGCCGCCAGCATGCTGTTGGCGGAAGTGTTGGCTGCTGACCCTGCTCCGATTGGCATGAGCGATGTTAAATACATCGATCCGGAGTTTGAGCCAGACGGCAACCGCATCGTCTTTCAGGACTCGAAGGCCCGTGCCTGGGTCGGTGAGCTTGATCCGGAAACTGGCCAGTGTATTACTGCAACCTGCCTCGACGTCCTGGTGGCGAGCGACGTGCTGACTGGAGTCGACCCCAGATACTTTTTCAATGGCCCGGAATGGGGTATTTCGGCTGCCGGGACTGCGCTGTATCTGACAAAATTCGATGATGCCGGAATCCCGCAGGCGTGGTGGGTCAACCCTGACGGATCCGGTCTGACCCAACTCACGTTTGAACCCGGGGGCGTCTGGGCAGGGGTGGCCTCGAATGCATGGTTTGCTCCCTTGGTCCGTGTTATAGCTAGTTCAGGAACGGTTAATGACCTCATCCCCGGTATATGGTTTGATGAGACCGATGGCGTGCTGCAGCCGCTGCCGGGACTCACTTTACAAAGTGGAGGCGGGCGGTTCGTGCTGAACACAGCGCGCTATGCAATTTACCCTTATCGAGAGTCCGGAAAATATAGCCAGCTCGCGATCCTCGATATGGAGCTTCAGACGATCAGGGTTATTACCAACACACCTGGGCAGAAATCACAGGCCTGGGGATTGTTATTGGACGGTGTGCTGCATGCTGCAACGCAGAGGGACCTGGAGGAGATCGAGATTTACAGGTCAGGGTCGATGCCGTGGCAGAAGGTCGCGACGCTGACACCGCCTGTGCC
>JABDRC010000181.1 GCA_013041945.1 Halobacteria archaeon | reverse complement strand
TGCGTGAAGACGGCGCCTACATCGAAGCCGGTGAAAACGACAACCTGATCGTGCAGAAACTGGAAGCCAACCCCGATGCGTTGGGCGTATTCGGTTTCAGCTTCCTTGATCAGAACACCGACAAGGTGCAGGGTTCGCTGGTTGACGGCGTTGCACCCGAGTTCGAGGCAATCGCCAGCGGTCAATACACGGTATCGCGCTCGCTGTATTTCTATGTCAAGAAGGCGCATATCGGCAAGGTACCCGGTATCACCGAGTTCCTGGCAGAGTGGGACAAGGAAGGCACCTGGGGTGATGAAGGCTACCTGACCGACAAGGGTCTGATCCCGATGCCGAAGGCCGAGCGCGATGAATTTTCTTCGGCGATCAAGAATCAGAAGAATCTTGAAATGTAAGCCTTACAGCTAATGACGGCGGCCGCTAACGGGCGGTCGCCGTTTTTCTGTCTCCAGGCAACAGAAAAATTGTTTGAAATGAGATCTAATATCAAGTCTGCCGAATCTATCTATGCTGCCATGCTAACCGTATTAGCGATGCACATCACCGCAAGTGGTATGGAAAACTGATGTCGGCCACCGCGCTTCTATTCACCCTGGCATTACTGGCCGTTTTCAGCTACTGGCTGGGACGCAAACGCTCGTTTGCAGTGGTCAGGGGAGAGGCCTGGAAACTGCATTCGCTGCCGCAGTATTACGGTTTCTACACGGCCATCTGGTGCGGTATTCCGGCGCTGTTTATTACCGCGTTGTGGTTGTTTTTTGAAAACAACATCATCACCGGCCTGGTCGTGGCCGGTCTGCCGGAAGAGCTGCGCAACCTGTCGCCCGACAGGTTGAACCTGGTCGTCAACGATATCAGGAACCTGGTGTCCGGCAATATCGTCTCCACCGATGTGGACCCGGCCATGCGTGCCGCGGCGGATCATTATATTCATCTGCAGGGTGTCAGCAAGGCTGCGCTGAGCGTGCTGGTGCTGGTGATGGCGATAGCAGGCACCTTGCTGGCATTACGCACGATCAGGCGTGAAAAACGCGCGCGCAACGTGGTCGAGACGATCGTGAAAGTGTTCCTGATCCTCAGCTCGACGATCGCGATTTTCACTACCATCGGCATCGTGCTCTCGGTCTTGTTCGAAGCGATCCGCTTCTTTAAAACCGTACCGGTGACCTCGTTCGTGTTCGGGCTCGAATGGAGTCCGCAGATGGCGATACGCGAGGACCAGGTCGGCTCCTCCGGTGCGTTTGGCGCCATACCGCTGTTTGCAGGCACGCTGCTGATTTCATTTATCGCGATGCTGGTGGCCGTGCCGATCGGCCTGATGTCGGCGATCTACCTGGCCGAATACGCGAGCAAGAGGGTGCGCGCGGTCGCCAAGCCGCTGCTGGAAATTCTCGCCGGTATACCAACCGTGGTCTACGGCTTCTTCGCGGCGCTGACCGTGGCGCCGTTCATCCGCGACAGCGGCGGGCTGATCGGCCTGGACGTGTCCTCGGAGTCAGCGCTCGCGGCCGGCCTGGTGATGGGCATCATGATCATCCCGTTCGTGTCATCCCTGTCCGATGATGTGATCAATGCCGTGCCCCAGGCCATGCGCGATGGTTCCGAAGGCCTGGGTGCGACCAAGTCGGAGACCATCAAGAAAGTCATCATCCCGGCGGCGCTGCCCGGCATCGTCGGCGGTATCCTGCTGGCCGTTTCGCGCGCGATCGGAGAAACCATGATCGTGGTCATGGCCGCCGGCCTGTCAGCCAACCTGACCGCCAATCCGCTGGAGGCGGTGACCACGGTGACTGTGCAGATCGTAACCCTGCTGGTGGGTGACCAGGAATTCGACAGTCCAAAGACACTGGCCGCCTTTGCGCTTGGTCTGCTGCTGTTCGTGGTTACCCTGATCCTGAACATCATTGCGCTGCATGTCGTGCGCAAATACCGCGAACAGTATGAATAAGGTGAGCGTACACGATGGCTAAAACACCCAAACACTCCACTGATATTGTCAGGGCGGGCCTTAAAAAGCGCTACAAGCGCGAGGCCCGTTTTCGCCGCATGGGCATGGCGGCGATTATCCTCGGCCTGGTATTCGTGTCGATGCTGTTTATCAGCATTATAGGCAATGGCTACACCGCGTTCTGGCAGACTTTTATACGACTGGAAGTGCAACTGGATGCGAGCCTGATTGATCCGGACGGCACACGTGATCCAGCGGTGATCGCCGGTGCGAACTACGGCGGACTGGTCAAAAAATCACTGCGTGAAATGTTCCCCGAAGTCAGCGGCCGGCGCGACAAGCGCAAGCTTTACGGTATCGTCAGCAGTGGTGCCACGTATGACCTGAAGGACTATGTTGTCGCGAATCCGGACAGCATCGGCAGCACGATCCAGCTCTGGGTGCCGGCGGATGATGATGTCGACATGCTGATGAAAGGCCATTTCGATCGCGACAAACCCGAAGCGGAACGGCGCATCAAGGACAAGCAGATCGCCTGGGTCGACAAGCTGGTCGCCGAGAACCGGGTGGAAAGCCGCTTCAACAGGACATTCTTCACCGCCGGCGATTCCCGCGAGCCCGAGCTGGCCGGAATCTGGGGTGCGGCGAGCGGGTCGTTTTTCACCCTGATCGTGACGCTGCTTCTGGCTTTCCCGCTGGGTGTTGCAACCGCGGTGTACCTGGAAGAATTCGCACCGCAAAACCGGTGGACCGATTTGATCGAGGTCAATATCAATAACCTCGCGGCGGTACCGTCGATCGTTTTCGGTCTGCTGGGTCTCGCGGTGTTCATCAATTTCATCGGCATGCCGCGGTCCGCACCGCTGGTCGGTGGCCTGGTGCTGACGCTGATGACCCTGCCGACCATTATCATCGCCAGCCGCGCCGCGCTGAAGTCGGTGCCGCCGTCGATTCGCGAGGCAGCGCTCGGGGTCGGTGCATCGAAGATGCAAATGGTGTTTCATCATGTGCTGCCATTGGCGATGCCGGGTATGCTGACTGGCACCATCATCGGCATGGCGCAGGCGCT
>JABDRC010000085.1 GCA_013041945.1 Halobacteria archaeon | reverse complement strand
ACATTTCGATGATGAATACGTCAAGCGCGCGCAGCGTGAAGGCTACCGCTCGCGCGCCGTGTACAAACTGGCAGAACTGCAGGAACGCGACCGGATCATCCGGCCGGGCATGACCATTGTCGATCTCGGTGCCGCACCCGGCGGCTGGTCCCAGTATGCGGCCGGGATCCTCCGCGGGCGTGGTCGTATCATTGCCCTGGATATCCTGCCCATGGACGAGCTACCCGGGGTCGAATTCATCCAGGGGGACTTCAGGGAAGATGGAGTTGTTGAAATACTCCTGCAAAAGCTCCAGCAGAGGAAAGTCGACCTTGTAATGTCCGATATGGCACCCAATATCAGCGGTATGAATGCCGTGGACCAGCCGCGCAGCATGTATCTGGTGGAACTGGCGGTGGATTTTGCAGACAAAGTACAGGACAAGGGCGGCAGCCTGCTGTGCAAGGTTTTCCAGGGCGAGGGCTTCGATCAGCTGCTCACGGACCTGCGTAAGAAATACAGCAAGCTGTTGATAAGGAAGCCAAAAGCATCGCGCCCGCGGAGCAGGGAAGTGTACCTGCTGGCGCAGGGTCGCAAGGGCACTAATATGTCATAATGGCTCAAGTCGTGCATTTGACGCGCCGAGAAGCAAGCTAGGCGCTCCATCATTTTATATAAACAGGGTCGAGGAAACCGCTTTGAACGATCTGGCAAAAAATCTGGTTTTATGGATTGTCATCGCACTGGTGCTGATGACGGTCTTCAATAATTTCGGCCCGCGCACGCCCAGCCGGCAGAGTGTCGACTACTCCGACTTCATCGCTGAAGTCCAGCAGGGACAGATCCAGCGTGTCGAGATCGAGGATCATACGGTCAAGGGACTGCGCGTCGACGGCAGTCAGTTCACGACACAGACTCCCCCCGATGACCCGAAGATGGTCGATGACCTGCTGAACAACAAGGTGGAGGTCAAGGTCGTCGAGCCCGACCAGCATGGTTTGCTGATGACGATTTTCATCAACTGGTTCCCGATGCTGCTGCTTATCGGTGTGTGGATTTTCTTCATGCGCCAGATGCAGGGTGGCGCCGGCGGCCGCGGTGCCATGTCGTTCGGCAAGAGCAAGGCGCGTATGCTGGGCGAGGACCAGGTCAAGATCACCTTCGCGGATGTGGCCGGTGTCGAGGAGGCCAAGGAAGAAGTCGGTGAGCTGGTGGATTTCCTGCGCGAGCCCGGCAAGTTCCAGCGGCTGGGCGGCAAGATTCCGCGCGGCATTCTGATGGTCGGCTCCCCCGGTACCGGCAAGACCCTGCTGGCCAAGGCCATTGCCGGCGAGGCCAAGGTCCCGTTCTTCACCATTTCCGGTTCGGACTTCGTGGAAATGTTCGTTGGTGTGGGTGCATCCCGTGTGCGCGACATGTTTGAACAGGCCAAGAAGCATGCCCCCTGTATCATATTCATCGATGAAATCGACGCCGTCGGCCGTCACCGCGGTGCCGGTCTCGGCGGCGGTCATGACGAGCGCGAGCAGACACTGAACCAGCTGCTGGTGGAGATGGACGGCTTCGAGGGCAACGAGGGCGTGATCGTGATTGCCGCGACCAACCGCCCCGATGTGCTCGATCCCGCGCTGTTGCGCCCGGGACGTTTCGACCGCCAGGTGGTGGTACCGCTGCCGGATGTGCGCGGTCGCGAGCAGATTCTCAAGGTCCACATGCGCAAGGTGCCGATCGACGACGACGTCAAGGCCAGCATCATTGCCCGTTCGACTCCGGGTTTTTCGGGTGCCGATCTTGCCAACCTGGTGAACGAGGCGGCGCTGTTTGCCGCGCGCGCCAACAAGCGCCTGGTCGACATGGACGACCTCGAGAAGGCGAAAGACAAGATCATGATGGGTGCGGAACGCCGCTCCATGGTGATGAGCGACGACGAGAAGAAACTGACGGCCTATCATGAGGCCGGGCATGCCATCGTCGGCCGCCTGATGCCGTCTCACGACCCGGTGTACAAGGTTTCCATCATTCCGCGCGGCCGAGCGCTCGGCGTGACCATGTTCCTGCCCGAGCAGGATCGTTACAGTCACAGCAAGGAGTTTCTCGAGAGCCAGATCTGCAGCCTGTTCGGCGGACGCATCGCCGAAGAGCTGATCTTCGGCCCGGACAAGGTGACTACCGGTGCGTCCAATGACATCATGCGCAGTACCGAGCTGGCGCGTAACATGGTCACCAAGTGGGGCCTGTCCGACAAGCTCGGGCCGCTGACCTACAGCGACGAGCAGGAAGAGGTGTTTCTTGGCCACTCCGTTGCCCAGCACAAGGCCGTGTCGGATGAAACGGCGCATGATATCGACAGCGAGATCCGCACCATTATCGATCGCGCCTACGGGCGTGCCGAGCAGATCCTCAAGGACAATCTCGACAAGCTGCACGTCATGGCCAAGGCGCTGATCAAGTACGAGACCATCGACAGCGAGCAGATCGATGACATCATGTCCGGTAAAGATCCCCGGCCGCCCAGTGACTGGGATGACTCCGAGCATGGTACGCCGCCCCCCAGCGGTACGGCGGACACGGGTGACAAGCCCGACGGCAAGATCGGCGGACCCGCCGGACAGCATTGATACTCTCCACTGGTGCATAAACATAATTCACCGTCAGCGACGATTTTAACTGTCATCCCCGCGCAAGCGGGGATCCAGTTTGTGGATGTCAGATGCAGGTGAGTATCACAAAAATGGTCCTTTCACCCAGTGACCCCGTATCTTTTCTGAACCTGTAGCTACTTGTTTGCCACTGGATTCCTGCCTGCGCGGGAATGACAATAGTCTTTTCTCCCTGTACTTTGCGGTGCAAATCGATATTCAAGGATAAACCCACCTGATGAACCCATTGATTCTCGACTGCGCCGGCAGGCCGCTGGAACTGTCGCGTCCGCGCGTCATGGGCATCCTCAATGTCACGCCCGATTCCTTCTCCGATGGCGGTGAATTCCTGGCCATCGATATGGCCGTGGCGCGTGGGCTGCAGATGGTCGAGGAAGGTGCAGCCATCATCGACGTCGGCGGGGAGTCCACCCGGCCGGGCGCGGCCGATGTCAGCATCGACGCGGAACTGGACCGGGTCATCCCGGTGATCGAGGCGCTGTGCGATGCGACCGATGTGCCGGTCTCGGTGGATACACGCAAACCGGCCGTGATGCAGGCGGCAGTCGCCGCCGGCGCCGGCCTGGTCAATGATGTCTATGCCCTGCAGGCCGATGGGGCGATCGACATGGTTGCCGGACTGGGCGTGCCGGTGTGCCTGATGCACATGCAGGGAGCGCCGGGCACCATGCAGGACGATCCGCACTACGGCGATGTCGTCAACGAGGTCGGCGATTTCCTGCAGGCGCGTGCCGGGGCCTGTATCGCCGGTGGCATTGCCCGCGAACGCATCCTGCTCGATCCCGGTTTCGGTTTCGGCAAGACCACCGATCACAATCTCCTGTTGCTGCAGGCGCTGCACCGGTTAGTCAGCCGGGGATTCCCGGTCCTGGTCGGACTGTCCCGAAAGTCCCTGATCGGTAAGGTGCTGGGCCTGCCGGTCGATAAACGGTTATACCCGAGCCTGTCGCTGGCGGTGATCGCGGCATGGCAGGGCGCGCGCATCATCCGCACACATGATGTGCATGCCACGCGCGAGGCCCTCGATATGTGTCATGCCGTCATGAGCATGGCCACGCAGGCGCTTTACGAACCCGTGGAAACCGGCTAAAACAGCTAGTACCAGGACGATAAAAGGAAACACCAGGTGTCCAGAAAATATTTCGGAACAGACGGAATCCGTGGCCGCGTCGGTGAAGAGCCGATTACGGCTGAATTCATGCTGAAACTGGGCTGGGCCACCGGCCGGGTCCTCGGCCGGCATGCGGGCGACAGCGTGATTATCGGCAAGGATACCCGCATATCGGGTTACATGTTCGAATCGGCGCTCGAGGCCGGGCTGTCGGCGGCGGGCGTGGATATCCGTCTGACGGGTCCCATGCCGACGCCTGCCATCGCCTACCTGACACGCACCCTGCATGCCTGTGCCGGTATCGTCATCAGTGCCTCGCACAACGCCTATGCGGACAATGGCATCAAGTTCTTTTCCAGCGAAGGCGCCAAGCTGGATGACGGGGTCGAGGCCGCCATCGAGGCCGAGCTTGAAAAGCCGCTGGCCACGGTCGAATCGAACCGGCTCGGCAAGGCCGTGCGCCTGAAGGATGCGGAAGGCCGTTATATCGAATTTTGCAAGAGCACCATCCCGCTCAATATGGGCATGTACGGTTTGAAGGTTGTGGTCGACTGCGCCAACGGGGCCACCTACCAGGTGGCGCCAAGCGTGTTCAGGGAGCTGGGCGCCGAGGTCATCACCACCGGTGTTTCACCGGACGGCCTGAATATCAACAAGGATTGCGGCTCAACACGACCGGAGCTGATGCAGAAGATGGTGCTGGAGCACGGTGCCGATATCGGTATCGCACTCGATGGCGACGGCGACCGCCTTATCATGGTCGATCACAAGGGTGAGCTGGTCGATGGCGACGAGTTGCTGTTCATCATTGCCGTCTCGCGATATCGCGAGGGCAAGCTGCAGGGCGGCGTGGTGGGCACCCAGATGAGCAACCTCGGTCTGGAGCATGCCCTGCTGTCGCTCGATATCCCGTTCGAGCGTGCCAGGGTCGGTGACCGCTATGTGCTCGAGCTGTTGCAGCAGACCGGCAGTCTGATCGGTGGCGAATCGTCCGGTCACATTATCTGTCTTGACCGCACCACTACGGGCGACGGTATTGTCTCTGCACTGCAGGTGATGGCCGCCATGCGGCGTGCGGACCAGACCCTGCACGAACTGAAGTCCGGAATGGCAAAGTATCCCCAGCACATGATCAACGTACCGGTCAGCAGCAAGGTCGACCTGGGCAGTACGCCGGCCGTGCAGGAGGCCGTGACGTCTGCAGAGAAGCGCCTGGCCGGCCGCGGGCGGGTGTTGCTGCGCCCCTCGGGCACCGAACCCGTGGTGCGTGTCATGGTCGAGGGCGAAGACGAAAAAGAAGTAGTGGAAGAGGCCGATCAGCTGGCCTCTGTCGTTGCCGCCGCGGTGTAATCAGTTATATCCCGGTTGACTGAAGCATTTCTATCATTGCGAGCATAGTGAAGCAGTCTCCTGCCCCTGTATTTTCACGTAGAGAAGCCTCTAAGTAGATAACCAACTACACCACAGAGACCACTGAGAACACAGAGTAAAAATTACTTGCACGCAAATATAATCAAATCACGATGTCATTCCCGCGCAGGCGGGAATCCAGCGGCAAACACACAACCGCATGTCCCATATGTTGCTTGCAATTGAACAGCGCGATGTATCTACAGATTGATCTGCATTTACTGCAGTTGTAATTTCCAGACTGGATTCCCGCCTGCGCGGGAATGACGTGCTATTTTCATTGATCCAGTCCATGTAAAGGCGCCACTTCTTCCGTTTTGCAAAACAGCTATTTCATTGACTGTTGTTGCATGAATTTCAATCACTGCAGTGAGTTTCAGGCTGGATCCCCCCGCCGGAGCCTGTCCCCGCGCATGCGGTGACGGGGATGACAGGAAAAATTGTTATTCTCTGTGTTCTCTGTG
>JABDRC010000173.1 GCA_013041945.1 Halobacteria archaeon | reverse complement strand
GGCACCCTGTCTGCGGTGGTGTTTTATTTCCGCGCCGAACTCGCACGCATGACGGTCGCCTGGCTGCAGTCCTGTGCAGGCAGGGGCGTGTCGGGCGATGCCCGCCTGGCATGGCTGGTCGTTCTGGCTACGGTTCCGGTAGTCCTGGCCGGCCTGCTGTTTCACTCGGTGATCGAAAACGAATTGCGTTCGCCGCTGGTGATTGCCGTCACCACGATCGGTTTCGGCCTGCTGCTGTGGCTTGCCGACCGGCTGGGGCGGCACGTGCGCGATACCGGTTCGCTCGGGGTAAGGGATGTCGTCCTGATCGGTCTCGCCCAGGCGCTGGCGCTGATACCGGGCACCTCGCGCTCCGGCATCACCATGACGGCCGCGCTGGCGCTGGGTTTGACGCGTACCGATGCGGCGCGTTTTTCATTTTTACTGTCGATCCCGGCGATATTGATGGCCGGCGGCTACGAGGGATGGAAGCTGCTGAATGACACGGGCCCGGTTCAGTGGGATGCAATCCTGCTTGGTACCGCTGTTTCCGCCGTCAGCGCCTGGCTGTGCATCCACTTTTTCCTGCGTCTCATCGAGCGCATCGGGATGTGGCCCTTCGTGGTTTACCGGTTGCTGCTGGGTGTGGTGTTGCTGGGTTTGTTTTTGTAGGAGCGTACGTTGTCCGCGAATGACGGATAATAATATTCGCGCGTTCGATGTACAGGGAAGTACAAGTGCCGCGGGAGGCACGACTGCATGGATGCAGGAGGTAGGGCAACGCATGGAGCTGTTGCCGAGGAGCCGGGAGCGGCCCCGCGCTCCTACAATGTTTTACTGATCGCCTCGATCCGTGCCTGCCTGATGGCCTCGCCGATCTCCTTGCCGCTTTTTTTGCCGGTATCCACCTCGACATTCACGGCGGCCGCCAGTGCGCCACGCAATTGCTGCGCCTGCGGGTAATCGGTTGACCCGGGGTTGGTGCTCCTGGCATCGGCCTCGCAAACCTGCAGGAAATCCCTGATACGTTCGCCGCGCCGGAATGCATCGAGTCCTTCCAGTACCTCCAGAACCTCTTCGGCGGAGAGCGTGGCAAACTCGTGCACCGGCTGCCGGTAGCGGGTGGCCAGCAGTGCGAGTTGCCGGTAACTGTTCGGCACCTTGTATTGCGCACAGAAATCATCCAGCCAGTCGCCATCCCCGTTCATGTCACAGGCCAGTGCGGCGAAGCGGACCCCGGTTGCATCGCTGAGATCACACGCGGCCGCCAGCACCGGCAGGCGTATGCTGTCGTCCCCGTGTGCGGTGTCGTCTGCATAACGCGTGACCAGGCGTGGGAACAGCATCGGCAGTGCATTGCAGCCGCTCAGGACGTCGAAAAAACGTGTCGGTGTCCGGGTGCCCAGCGCCTTGACCAGCTCTGCCCATACCCGCTCCGGCACCAGGTAATCCACTTCGCCGGCGGCCACCATCTCGCGCATGAGGACGTTGGTTTCGTGCGCGACATGAAACCCGTAGTGTGCAAAGCGTGCGGCAAACCGCGCCACGCGCAGGATCCTGACCGGATCTTCCACGAAGGCCGGCGAGACATGCCGCAGCACGCCGTTGGCCAGGTCTTCCGCGCCGCCACAGGGATCGACGAGTTCTCCACCGGCATTTTCCGCCATGGCATTGATCGTGAGGTCGCGACGCTGCAGGTCATCCTCGAGCGTCACATCCGGGCCGGCGCAGACATCGAAGCCGGTATAGCCGTGACCGGTTTTGCGCTCGGTGCGTGCCAGTGCATATTCTTCCTTGCTGTCGGGGTGCAGGAAGACCGGAAAGTCCTTGCCAACCTGCGTGTACCCCTGTGCCAGCATTTCGTCCGGTGTGGCACCCACCACCACCCAGTCACGCTCGGCAACCGGCAGGTCGAGCAGCCTGTCGCGCACCGCGCCGCCGACGAGATAGATCTCCATCCGTGCACTAGTCCCTGCGCGCATGCCGGCGCAGGCCGGGGTATCGTGCACGCGCATTTCTTCCTCCCAGGTAGCCCGGCACCACGGCGGCAACCGGTACGGGAGTGATGCCCAGTTCGGGCAACGCGTTGTCCACGCAAATACTCTCTTTCTGGAGGGAGTAATAGTTGTCCATGGTAAAAGGCTTGCCAGGCGCCAGGCCGAGCAGCCTTGCCTGCAGGCGGGACAGGCCGTCACCCAGGCCGATGATGCGGCAGCGGGACCCCAGCTGGTCACGCGTGTACACGACGAGTTCCCTCAGGGAGAAGACCTCCGGGCCACACAGGTCGAGACGCTCACCGGCTGTGGCCATGTCGATCGACCGGCAGAAGGCCTCGACGACGTCGATGACGCAGACCGGCGCAAAGCGGCTGTCCGGGCAGGCCAGCGGGAAAAACAGCGGGGACAGTTTCAACAGGCCGGCGAAGCGGTTGAAGAAACTGTCATCACGCCCGAAGATGACAGACGGGCGAAAGCTGGTCACGGCCAGCCCGTCTGCTGCAGCTGCATGGACGAGATCCTCGCCCTCGCCCTTGGTTTTCAGGTAGCGGCTGTCTTGCTCGCCGGCGTCGGCATTGAGAGCGCTCATGTGCAACAGACGCCGCACACCACTGGCCAGCATCGTCCGGCAGACCAGCAGCGGCAATTCAACATGCACACGCTGAAAGCTGCCGGCGCCGCCTGTCTCGTTCAGTATGCCGACCAGGTTGATAACCGCGCTGCAGTTTTCGAAGTGCCGCTGCAGCTCGTCCTGGTCGTATACATTGCATTCAATGACCCTGACCGCGGGATTGACGATGAGTGACCGGTGTCGTTCACGGCGCCGGGTCAGAACACGCACATCATAACCGTAGTGTGTCAGTCGGTTAACGAGCGCCTGTCCGACAAAGCCGGTGCCGCCCAGAATGCAAATGGTTTCCCTGTTCATATCTTTTCCGTTGTGGGTGCAGTGCTAGTTGTCAGCATAGTATTCATGCGGATATATGTCCGGCATGTGTTCGTCGAGTGTCGTGATCGGCTGCTCCATGCGCCAGTCATAGATAGCGGAATAGGCCAGTACCCTTTGTATGTAATTGCGGGTCTCATCGAATGGAACCATTGCGACCCAGCGTTCGGCTTCCTGCCTGTCCTGTTCCGGCAGCCAGCGCTTCACCCGATGTGGTCCGGCGTTGTAGGCGGCGGAGGCGAGCACGATATTGCGGTCATAGTTTTTCATGACCTGGCTCAGGTAGGCGGTGCCTATCCTGATGTTCTTGTCGGCTTCGTACAGCCTGTGCAGGCCGCCCAGCGGTATGCTGTATTTGCGTGCAGTGATGCGGCCGGTTCTCGGCATAAGCTGCATCAGGCCGCGCGCGCCGGCCGACGACCTCGCATCCGGGTTGAAGGCGCTTTCCTGCCGGATGACCGCGAACACATGGCCGGGGTCGAGTTTGTTCTCGCTGGCATGCTGCTCCACATGGTCCTTGTGCGCCAGCGGGAAGCGCAGTACCAGGTCGCCGAATTCACGGGCACGTGCAACCGTCAGGATCGCCTGGTCGTGCCAGCCCCATTGATGGGCCAGCGCGGCGGCCTGCTTGATCTCGTCTTTTGACAGGTCGCTGATGACGTGACGCCATTCGCGCCGCGCATCAACCCACATTTCGGCGCGGTACAGTTCGCGTGCACGCACCAGGCCGGGGCGCTGCGCCAGCGCATTGATATCCGCCGGATTGAGTTCCAGCGGCCGGTTGTCCATCTCGTATGGCCACTCCAGTTCATCGGCGGCCAGGAAACCGTGGTAATCGCGTTCCTTCGCCAGACGCGCAAAGCGGTTGCTGGCCTGCAGCGTCGCACCGATCTCGTGGAAGGCGCGTGCTTCCCAGTAGCGCCACTCTTCCCGTTGCGCCTCCGCGGGCGGCATCTGGGCAATATGGCTGAGCAGCGTATCCCAGAGGCCGGCGGCGATGGCGGTACGGGCGCGCCATTCCCTGACTTCCGCATCCACGGCCATATCCGGGACCTGCAGGAGCCAGTCATGTGCCCGCGGGTGCCGCTGCCAGGCGGCCCGCAGCGCCATGTAGCGCTCCAGTGCGGCGCTTGCAACGGGATCGAAATCGTAACGCGGCTTGATGTTGGCCCACTTTTGCTGTGCCTCGTCGAGATCACCGCGTGCGATACGACGCATGGCATACAGCACGATTTCACGCGCACGCGGGGCATCGGTCGCCAGCTGTTTCGAAGACAGCATGCTGGCAGGCTTGCTCCGGGCATCAACCCAGGTGCCTACCCATTTCCGGTCATTGGCCGGCAGTCGCTTCGCCAGGTATTTTGCCAACGATGGCTGGCCCTCCTGCATGGCAAGACGGATGCGCTCCCAGACCCGTTCCTGTGTCAATGCACCTTTCCTGTCGAGGTACCTGAAGATCGTATCGCAGGCCTTGTCCTGCGAATGTCCGACCATCCAGAGGCGCAATGCATCCTCGACCAGGTTTTCCGTATCCCTGGTCTCCTGCCTCGCCCTGAGCTGGTAGCACTTTAACCGGGTAGACTGCTTGCCCGCGTAAACAGACAGGTAATCCTTCCATTTGCCCTCTTTCGCCAGCTTGTACAGCCAGGCACGGCGCATGCGGTGACCGACCGGCTGGTCGGCATATCGTTCGATGAAGCGGGCGACCTCCTCATGACCGGCCTTGTTGAGGCGCTTGCGCAGGGCGCGGTATTCAAGGTAGGGATACAGCGGGTAGTCCTGCAACTGCCCGGCGAGTTTTCTGAACGTGTCCAGCTGTCCCCGGTCCAGTACGCTGAGCGCATCGAGAAAGCGCGCGCGCTCATCCGCCAGTGGATCGATACTGGTCATGGCCATTGCCATGACCGTGGCGGCCGGCAGGCCGGCAAGACAGGCGATGGCAAACAGGATCAAGCGTGCACGGTTCATAACCGTTATAGTTACAGAAAACAACGCGCCAGAACAGGAGGCAACGTGGACTTCAAGACAATCAACCCGGCAAACGGCCAAACGAAAGAAATCTGTGCAGCCATGACTGCGCCGGGGCTGGCGGTAACCATGTCAGGCGCTGCATCGGCTGCAGCGGAGTGGGGCATGCGCGACATGCGCGAGCGCTGTGTGCTGGTCGCCGCGGCGGCCCGGATATTGCGCGAAAATCAGGAGGATTATGCCCGCCTGATGACGCTGGAAATGGGCAAACCGATCAAAGAGGCGCGTGCCGAGGTCGAAAAGTGTGCGCTCGGTTGTGATTACTATGCAGAGCACGGCCCTGACTTTCTTGCCGACGAGGTTATCGAGTCGGATGCCAGCCGCAGCCTGGTCTGCTACCAGCCGCTCGGGACCGTGCTGGCCATTATGCCGTGGAATTTCCCCTTCTGGCAGGTATTCCGCTTCGCCGCGCCGGCGCTGGTTGCCGGCAACACCTGCCTGCTCAAGCATGCGTCCAACGTGCCGCAGTGTGCCCTGGCCATACAGTCGTTGTTTGCCGACGCCGGCTTCCCGGAATATGTCTTCAGCAGCCTCATGCTGCCCTCATCACGCGTGGCGGCCGTCATCGAGGACCCGCGCGTGCATGCCGTGACCCTGACCGGCAGTGAACCGGCCGGCCGCAAGGTGGCGGCAAAGGCCGGTGCGCAAATCAAGAAAACCGTGCTGGAACTGGGCGGTTCCGACCCGTTCATCGTGCTGGAAGACGCCGACCTGGACCTGGCGGTGGAGGTCGCGGTGACTTCGCGTTTTCTGAATACCGGCCAAAGCTGCATTGCGGCCAAGCGATTTATCGTGCTGGATGCGATAGCGGACGACTTCGTGCGACGCTTCAGAACGGCTGTGGAAGCACTGACGCTGGGTGACCCGCTGGATGAAAACAACCGGCTTGGCCCGATGGCCCGGCATGATCTGCGCGACGAGCTGCATCGCCAGGTGGTGGAAAGCATCGCCCAGGGCGCCAGGGCCATTACCGGTTGCAGTCCCGAGGGCGGGGACGGCGCGTATTACCAGCCGTCGATTCTCGACCATGTGAAGCCCGGCATGCTTGCCTATCACGATGAGCTGTTCGGACCGGTGGCCAGTATCATTCGTGCGGTTGATGAGGCCGATGCCGTGCGCATTGCCAATGACAGCGATTTTGGCCTCGGCGGCAGCGTGTGGACGCAGGATACGGCGCGCGGGGAGCGTATCGCCCGTCAGCTCGAATGCGGAGCTGCATTCGTCAATGGCCTGGTCAAGAGCGATCCGCGCCTGCCCTTCGGCGGTATCAAGCATTCCGGTTACGGACGCGAGCTGTCAAAGCTTGG
>JABDRC010000164.1 GCA_013041945.1 Halobacteria archaeon | reverse complement strand
ATTGTCCAGGGCTGGATTCCCGCCTGGTCGCTACCGGTATGGCCCAGGCCAGCATCTCGACCCGGGCTACGCCCGTAAAAACGGTCTCACCTTCTCCATGCCTGTCGCGACACTCGTACATCCCTGTACATCGCGCAAGAATGAAAAGTTTGTATTTTTCTCTGTGTTCTCTGTGGCTGTAGTTTATTTACGCCCTGGCGGCTTTGCGCAATATTGATCGGGGGATCAGGGGCGCAGCAGGGGTGCCTCGACCTCGTCGCGCTTTGCCTGGCCGGCCAGCAGTCCGACAAGCTCCAGGGCAAAGTCCATCGCGGTACCGGGTCCGCGCGAGGTGACGACCTTGCCGTCGGTGACGACGGCGTCCTCGACATAATCGATGCCGGGAATGGCACCGACGTCGATACTGCCGGGATAACTGGTGGCACGGCGGTTGTCCAGGAGTCCCGCCTCCGCGAGCACGCGCGGTGCGGCGCAGATGGCCGCAGTATATCGGTCGGCTTCATGCATTCGCCTGACAAGGTCGATAATGCGCGGATCGTCGCGCAGGTGATCGGCGCCGGGCAAACCGCCGGGCAGTACGATCATGTCGTAGCCGGTTTCGAGGGCGGCATCCAGTGTGGTATCCGGCATCAACACCGTACCGCGCGCGGCGCGGACCGGTTTGGCATCGAGTCCTGCAGTGACAACCTCGATACCGGCGCGTCGCAGCAGATCGACAATGGTGACAGCTTCGAGTTCTTCGCAGCCCTGGGCTAGCGGGACGAGGACCCTTGCCATGCGAGTCTCCTTTCCTTCTGGTGCTCGATCAGCAGAGATACCGGCACTAATTGTATACCCTGCCCTGCAAGTCGTGGCAGTTCCTCGGCCAGCACCGCGAGCGTTGCCGGGTGCGGATGGCCGATGGCCAGCGCCGTGCCGTCTGCGCGGGCACGGGAAACGAGTTCGCGGAACTGTTTGCGGATAGCCTGCGGCGTGGGTTCGTTGTCGAGAAACACGTTGCGCGAGGCGCTCGGCACGCCGTAGGCCTGTGCCATGTCGGCGGCCACGGTTTCCGCGGTTGTGCGGCTGTCGATGAAGAACAGCTCGCCGTAATCATGCAGCGCCTGCATCAGCCAGGCCATGTTGCCGCTCTGCTGTGTGAGCAGGCTGCCGCGGTGATTGTTGATGCCGCTGACATGCGGCACTGCGGCGATACTGCGTGACAGTGTGTCGATAAATTCCGGCTGCGGCATGTCGGCCATCAATTCACCGTTGTGGTGATGGCGGCCTATTTGACCCAGTGCCTGCATCGGCAGGTGCAGCATCACCTCTTTTTCATTTTCATACGCCAGCCGTGCGAGCTCGGCAGTGTGTTTACCGCCCGGCAGGAAGGACATGGCCACCGGACCCGGCAGGCTGATGGCGCGTTTGCCCGGGGTACTGGTGTTGCCCAGATCATCGATGATCAGCGCAATGGCAGGCAGCCGTGCGCCCTGGCCGGAATTGAAAACGGTGTCAGCTGCCCACGACATGCCCGGCAGGCAGAGCAGCAACAGAAAGGTTATCTGTCGTTGCCATGCCGGCCAGCCTGGCATCACTGCCCTACTGGATGCGCGCCTGCAGGATCGCCAGACCCTTGAGCAGGTTGAGTGCCTCGTAGAGCATGTAGTCGTCTTTGAGCATCTGCTCGGTATCAACATCTTTCTTATCATTCTTGTCGTCTTCATGCTCGCCGTTACCGTTGTCGAGATGGCGCGACAGGTCAGACTCCTTCAGCGGTGTGATGTCGTTCTTGTCCTTGGAGGACAGCTCCAGTGGTTCCAGCTCGATGTCGGGCGTAATGCCCTCGGCCTGGATGGATCGACCGGAGGGTGTGTAGTAGCGCGCCGTGGTCAGCTTCAGCGCGGAGTCGCTGCTGAGCGGCAGGATGGTCTGTACCGATCCCTTGCCAAAGGTCTTGGCGCCGATGATGATGGCGCGCTTGTGGTCCTGCAGGGCGCCGGCAACGATCTCGGAGGCCGAGGCGGAACCCTGGTTGACCAGCACCACCAGCGGCGCACCGTCGATGATGTCATCCGGCGTTGCGTTGAAGCGCAGACTGGAATCGGCGATGCGGCCCTCGGTGTAGACGATCATGCCCTTGGTGAGGAAGGCATCGGAGACGGCCACCGCGCCGTTCAGCACGCCGCCCGGATTGTTGCGCAGGTCGAGCACCAGGCCGTCGAGGCTGCCCTTGTTTTCCTTCTTCATCTTGTTGATGGCGTCGACGAGGTTGTCCGCGCTCTTTGACTGGAACTGTGAAATCCGCAGATAGCCGTAACCGGGCTCCAGCATGCGTGACTTGACGCTCTTCACCTTGATGATGTCGCGCGTGATGCTGATCTTGATCGGTGCATCGAGGCCGTCGCGCACGATGGTCAGCATGATGTCGGTGCCTGGTTTGCCGCGCATGATCTTGACCGCATCGCCGAGCGTCATGCCCTTAACGGGCGTGTCATCGAGTCGGATCACCAGGTCACCGGCCTTGACGCCCGCGCGCTGCGCGGGTGTGTCGTCGATCGGTGCGATCACCTTGACGAAACCATTTTCCATACCGACCTCGATGCCCAGACCGCCGAACTGCCCCGTGGTGCCGACCTGCAGTTCGGTGAACTGTTCCGAGTCGAGGTAGGCCGAATGCGGGTCGAGTCCGGAAAGCATGCCGCGGATGGCATTCTCGATCAGTTCCTTGTCGTCGACGTCGACCACGTAGTCGTTCTTGATGCGTCCGAAGACATCGCTGAAGGTGCGCAGCTCTTCGACAGGCAGGGTGGCGCGCGCGGCATCGCGCTCGGCAAACACACCGTGACCGATCGAGACAAATACACCGGTCATCAGTCCGGTTATTAACAGCAGGGTGCTATGCAATCTGGGTTTCATAGTAATATCCATCCGGCGCATGCCTGTCCGGCGGTCGGGTCGTATTCCGCCGTTCCGGTGCCACGCTTATGTAGAGATCAACGATATCACAGCGTCGCTTCCAGCGGTATCGGCCTTGTTGCGGAAAGTCTTGATTAGCGGGAATTTTCAGGCCCGTTACAGCATCAGACCCTGAAAAGAGGATGAAATTCAGTCCTGCCGGTATGTTAGCGGGCGGCTGACCGTGCCCGCGGTTTGCCCCGGAACCAGCTGCGCGGGTCGACGGGGCGTCCGTTCCTGCGTAATTCCAGGTAGAGAGCGCTGTTGCGCTGACCGCCACTGTTGCCGGCCGCGGCGATCACCTCGCCACGCTCCACCCACTCGCCAACCCCCTTGTACAGGCTGTTGTTGCGGCCGTAGAGCGACATGTAGCCATCGCCGTGTTCGATGATCATGAGGAGGCCGAAACCGCGCAGCCAGTCGGCGAAGGCGACACGCCCCTTGGCGATGGCATGCACGTCGGTGTCTGCACGGGTCGCGATCGTCAGCCCGCGAGAACGTGCATCGCCGACACCCAGTTTCTCGCCGTAATTGCGCGTGACCCGGCCCGTGACCGGCCAGCTGAGCTTGCCCTTCAGCGACTTGAGTGGCTTGTCCAGCTCACCCAGTGGCACATCCAGCAACGCGCGCCGCAGTTTTTCGACCAGCTTGCCGAGGCGCTGCTCGTCCTGCTGCAACGACTTCAGCTCGTCGGTCTTGTCGCCGAGCTGTTTTTCGATCTCCACCAGCAGCTGGTGCTGGCGTGCCTGTTCCCCGGTGAGCGAATCCGTTTGTGCCTGCTGTTCCCGATACAATGCCTCGAGGCTGGCGCGCCGTTCCAGCAACACCTGTTCACGTTCCCCGAGCCGTGCCAGCGTTTCGTGGAAGTCCTGGATACGATCGGTGCGCGCGCGCGTGAAGTAGCCCTGGTAGACCAGCATGCGCGCCACCGCTGCAGGGTCTTCCTGGTTGAGCAGCAGCTTGACACGTTCCTGGCGGCCCGCCATGTAGCTCGCACGCACCTCCTGTTTGAGTTGCGCACGCATTGCCGCCAGCTTGCGGCGTTCCGCCTGCTGTTCCTTCTCCAGCACCGCCAGCTGCCGCTCGGCGTCGCCGACACGCGTGCGCGTGATGCGCAATTCTGCGATGAGCCTGCTGATGGCCTTGTCGGTCCGTTCCAGGGCGGCCTGGTGCGCATCGCGCGTGCCGCGTACATCCTCCAGTTCCTGTTTGAGCACACCGATGCGCTTGCGCAGCTTGTCCAGCTGCGCGGCCTTTGTTTGGACCTCGGTGTCTTTTGCAGCAAGTGCAGGCGCGGCAATCGATCCTGTCAGCAGCAGGGTCAGTACCAGCAGTGCGGTGTGGAATACAATCACCAGGTGGCGGGCACGGGAGTGGCGCGTGCGCAGGGATTCAGCCATGCAGCTCCACATTGGTGACCTGCTGGATGGTCGCGGTCTCGTCCGGTAACAGCGATATCAGCGGTGTGCCGGTCATCTCCGGCGGCAATTTCATATTCATCAGGTAAAGCATGCTCGGCGCGATATCGGACAGCGCACCATGCCCGGTCATCTGCGCGGGCCGGCCGACGTAAATCAGCGGCACCAGGTTACTGGTGTGGGCGGTGTGCGCCTGACCGCTCTCTTCATCGAGCATCTGTTCGGCGTTGCCATGGTCGGCGGTGATCAGCATCTCGCCGTCGACTGCCTCGATGGCCTCGAGTATGCGGCCTAGTTCGATATCAACCGCCTCGATGGCCTTGACTGCTGCATCGAACCTGCCACTGTGGCCGACCATGTCGGCGTTGGCGTAATTACAGATGATGACATCGTAGACACCGCCCCGGATGGCCTCGACCAGGTGATCGGTCACCTCGGGCGCGCTCATCTCCGGCTGCAGGTCATAGGTGGCCACCATCGGCGACTTGACCAGGATGCGTTCCTCGCCCTCGTACGGTTCCTCGATCCCGCCGTTGAAGAAGAAGGTGACATGCGCGTATTTTTCAGTCTCGGCCAGGCGCAGCTGGCGCAGGCCGTGCCGGGCGATGTATTCGCCGAACACGTCCTGCAGGCGCTCGGCCGGGTAGGCGACCTGGATGTCGAAATCGGACTTGTATTCGGTCAGGCTGACAAAGGCGGCGAGTTTCGGCTTCGACTTCGGAGTAAAACCGTTGAAGTCGTCCTCGATGAACGGACGGGTAATCTGGCGCGCGCGGTCGGACCGGTAGTTCATGAACACGACGACATCATCGTCCTCGATCTTCACCGGTGATTCGCCCGGCGGCACGATGGCGGTGGCCTTGACGAACTCGTCGCTCTCCTCGCGCGCATAGGCGGCATCCAGCGCTGCCTGCGCGCTGGCCGCGGTATATTCGGCCTCGCCCAGCGTGATCAGGTCATAGGCCTGCTGAATTCGCTCCCAGTGCTGGTCGCGGTCCATGGCGTAGTAGCGCCCGACGATGGATGCGAAACGGCCGCTGTTCAGTTCCCTGAACACGGCCTCCATCGCCTCGATGGACGAGCTTGCGCTGCGTGGCGGCGTGTCGCGGCCGTCGAGGAAGGCATGCAGGTAGACCTTGCCGGCACCACGCTCGACCGCCAGTTGAACCATGGCATGAATGTGCTCCTCGTGGCTGTGCACGCCGCCGGGCGAGAGCAGGCCGAGAATATGCACCGCCTTGCCGTTGTCCCTGGCCGCATCGACGGCATTCGTCAGTGTCAGGTTGGTGAAAAACGAACCGGTCTTGATGGCGCGGCTGACGCGGGTGAATTCCTGGTAAACCACACGCCCGGCACCCAGGTTGAGATGACCGACCTCGGAATTGCCCATCTGGTGGGCCGGCAGGCCGACGGCCGCGCCCGAGGTCCTGATCAGTGTATGTGGATATTGCGCCCAGAGCCGGTCCCATACCGGCTTGTGGGCCGCGGCGATAGCGTTGTGTGCCTCTGTCTCGCTGTAACCCCAACCGTCCAGGACCAGCAGTACCATGGGTCGCGCCGCACGCCTCGCCTTCGACTTGTCGGATTGATCTCCAGTCATTTTAGATAAAGTCTAAAACAGGTCATTGGTTCCCGCAAGAAACGCGTCATCCGGGCCTGCCGGTGGCAGATGCAGCCGGTCAGACCGGCGAAACCTTAACATACCAGTGCCAGGAACGGTTTATTATTGTATAGTTTATTAGTAATGAATGCAGTAACCTATGGTATCGAGTACCCGTACGAGGCATATGGATGTCAGCTATCGAAGAAACCCTGATTACCCGCGAGGAGGATATTGACCGGGCCTCGCGCTCGCTCAAGGCGATGTCGCACCCCCTGCGCCTGAAGATCCTGTGTACACTTGGCGACCAGGAAATCAGCGTCCAGGATATCGTGGAGCGCGTCGGCACCTCGCAGAGCAACATCTCCCAGCATCTGGCCATCCTGCGCGACAAGGGCATCCTCGCCTCACGCAAGGATGCCAACCGGGTCTACTACCGGGTGGGTGACGCGCGCACCCTGCGGCTGATAAGCATGATGCGCGAGGTATTCTGCACCAGTCCCTGAAACTGACGTGATCAGCGGGCCGGTGAATACTGCAGCCAGCGGCCCGGCAATCTAATACAACATGGATATCAGCCAGCTTACTGAATTTGTCGGCAACCACCCGCTGTTGTTCCTCGCACTGTTCGCGATCCTCGCGATGCTCATCGGCGGCGAACTCAGAAACGCATTCAGCGGTATCAGCCAGGTAGGCCCCGGTGAGGCCACACGTCTGCTGAACCACGACAATGCCATCATGATTGATATGCGCAATGACAAGGAATATCGTGATGGCCATATCGTCAACTCACTGCATGCGCCCGACATCAAGACCGCAAAGCTGGAGAAGTACCGCGACCGGCCAGTGATCGTCTATTGCCGCAGCGGCAACCAGTCAGCACAGTATTGCAGCAAGCTGCGCAAACAGGGCTTCGAGTCGGTCTACAACCTCAAGGGCGGGGTACTGGCGTGGGAACGCGCGGAGTTGCCGCTGACGAAAACCGGCTGATACTGCGCAGCAGCATCAACATGCCAGTCACATCGCTACCTACAGGAATTCACCATGGCTGAAGAACAACCGGCTGCATCAGGCGAGGAAAACAAGGCGACAGTGCGGCCCGAAAAGATCTATCTCAAGGATTTATCGTTCGAAACACCGAGCTCACCGACCATCTTCACCCTCGAGTGGCAGCCGCAACTCGATTTCGACATCGGCCAGAAGGTCACGAAGGTGTCCGACGAAGGCCTGTACGAAGTCGTGCTGGTACTCACGGCAACCACCAAGGTTGGCGAGCAGACCGCCTACCTGGCCGAGGTTCACCAGGCCGGCATTTTCACCATCCAGGGTACGGACGAGCAACAGCTTGACCGCCTGCTCGGCGTATTCTGCCCGCGCATGCTCTACCCGTATGCCTGTGCCGCCATGTCCGACCTGGTCAGCAAGGGCGGCTTTCCGCAACTGTTGCTCGCACCGCTGAATTTCGAGGCGATATACAAGCAGCGCCTGGACGGGGCACAACAGAACGCGGCAGCGCAGGAAGCCGAATCGTCCTGAGCCCGGATATCCCCCCCGTGACCACTGCACCCCGTACACCGCAATGGCAAATGACCGCATAACGGTCCTGGGCGCAGGCTCCTGGGGCACCGCACTCGCCATCCGGCTGGCGACCCGGCAGGACACCCTGTTGTGGGGACACGAGCCGGACGCCATGGCCACGCTGGCCGCCACCCGCGAAAACAGCATCTTTCTGCCGGGCATCGAATTTCCTGACCGTCTGTCCATCGAGCCCGACCTGGCAACGGCGGTCCGCGCCAGCCGCGATCTGCTGATCGTCGTACCCAGCCATGCCTTCCGCGAAGTACTGCATAACATCGCCGGCCTGCTCGATACCGGTTCGCGCATCGCCTGGGCCACCAAGGGGCTCGAACAGGGCAGCGGCAAGTTCATGGGCGACGTGCTGGAAGAGGAACTCGGCACAGACTACCCGGCCGCCGTGGTGTCCGGCCCGACCTTCGCGCTGGAAGTGGCGCGCGGCCTGCCGACCGCGCTGACGGTTGCCTCGAATAACCCGCCGTTCGCCAATGAACTGGCCGCACGCCTGCACGGTGATGTGATGCGCGCCTACACCAGCGATGACATGCTCGGTGTGCAGCTCGGTGGTACCGTGAAAAACGTGCTGGCGATCGCCTCGGGCATTACCGACGGACTGCAGCTCGGCGCCAACAGCCGCGCCGCGCTAATCACGCGCGGTCTTGCGGAAATCATCCGCCTCGGCGATGCCATGGGTGCACGCCGTGAAACCCTGATGGGGCTGGCCGGTGTCGGCGATCTCATCCTGACCTGCACCGATGACCTGTCGCGCAACCGGCGGCTCGGTCTGGCGCTGGGCCGCGGTACCCGGCTGGAAGTCGCGGTCGAGGAAATCGGCCAGGTCGTGGAGGGCTTCAATACCGCACGCGAGGTGGTGCAGCTGGCGCGCGAGTACCGCGTCGACATGCCGATTTCCGAACAGGTTTACCGGGTACTGCACGAGGGTCTGCCACCAAGGGATGCCGTGCACAACCTCCTGTCACGCCATATCCGCTCCGAGTCAGTCGGCTGAGCCCCTGAAATCCAGCTGCCGCCAGGCCTCGTAGACGACTGCAGCCACTGCGTTCGACAGGTTCAGGCTGCGACTGCCCGGCAACATCGGTACACGCAATACCCGCTCGCTTCCCAGCTCGTCCAGCAGTCCGGCAGGCAGGCCGCGTGTC
This sequence comes from Halobacteria archaeon, assembly GCA_013041945.1. Lineage (GTDB taxonomy): Bacteria > Pseudomonadota > Gammaproteobacteria > UBA9214 > UBA9214 > UBA9214. The sequence continues at coordinate 1,659 of JABDRC010000164.1, read as the reverse complement.
TCGGGGCCGAACAGCAGGGCATCGTTTTCCCGGTAGGCGACACCTGTATACAAACGCTGCCCTTTGGTCGACAGCCCCCACAGGCGGGCCGGTTGTGTATTGTCGATAAAGGCCTGCAGTGAAGCATGCTCCTGCACACGGGCAAACTCATGGTAATCAAGGCCGGCGCGACGCAACCGGCGGTCATCGAGATCGAATCCCAGCGGGTGCACCAGGTGCAGGGTACTGCCTGTGTTGGCACAAAGGCGTATGATATTGCCGGTGTTGGGCGGAATCTCCGGCTGATACAGCACGATGTGAAACAATGTCTGGCCTTTCCGTATGACTGACACAACAGGCGACACAAACGATCAGCGACTCGCGGTCGACTTCTGCGGGCTGCAGTTTGCCACGCCGCTGGTGCTGCTGTCGGGCTGTGTCGGTTTTGGCGAAGAATATACGCGCGTGGACGGTTTTTCCAATCGGGATGTCGGCGCAGTCTGCCTCAAGGGCACCACACTGGCGCCGCGCCTGGGCAACAACCCGCACCGTGTGGCCGAGACACCGTCGGGCATGCTGAATGCGATCGGCCTGCAGAATCCCGGCACGCAACATGTCATCGACACCATACTGCCGTCACTCGATTTCAGCGAGACGCGCTTCATCGCCAACGTGTCCGGCTCGACAGTGGAGGAATACACGGAGGTCACGCGCCGTTTCGACGACTCGCCCATCGACGCCATCGAGGTCAACATCTCCTGCCCGAACGTGAAGGAAGGCGGCGTCGCCTTCGGCAACGACCCGGACATGTCTGCACGCGTGGTGGAGGCCTGCCGCGCCGTCACCGGCAAGCCGCTCATCACCAAGCTGTCGCCCAACCAGACTGACATCGCCGACAACGCCCGCCGCTGTATCGCTGCGGGAACCGACGCCTTTGCCGTGATCAACACCCTGATGGGCATGGCCGTCGATATCGAAAGCCGCACACCGGTGATCGGCAATAACCAGGGCGGCCTGTCCGGGCCGGCCATCAAACCGGTCGCGCTGCTGAAGGTACACCAGGTCTACCAGGTGTGCCGCGAGCATGGCATCCCCATCATCGGCCAGGGCGGTATCTGTACCGCGCAGGATGCACTGGAATTCATCATTGCCGGCGCCAGCGCGGTCGGCATTGGCACCGCCCTGTTCTACGATCCACTGGTCTGCCGCACCATCAACCACGGCATCGGCGACTACCTCGACCGCCATGGTCTTGCCTCGGTCAGCGCGCTGACCGGCAGTCTCGCCCTGAACAGCCCCGATTCCGCCTGCCAGGGCGGCTGACACCGCCCCCGCGCCAAAAAACCCGCAGTAAAACGCGGGTTTACCGCAGTCTGCATTCAAGTAATCCCGTCACCTGCCGTTATCCCGGATGACAAGGATGTTCTAACCACTCTATGGATGGTCCCCGATGACTTTCATACAGAGAGTGAGACATGAAAAATTCTTGCAAACAGGCACTTATGACGGCTTCCCTGTCATTGGCCATGATCTTCCCGAATTTCGCCGCCGCAGAATCGAACTTCGCGTTTGGTGGCGGCCCACTGACTGCAGATGCCAGCGTTGATTTTCGCATCACCATTCCGAGAATTCTGTTCTTCCAGGTCGGTACACCCGGCGGTACGGTCGACCTGATCGACT
>JABDRC010000162.1 GCA_013041945.1 Halobacteria archaeon | reverse complement strand
CAGTTACGGGGAACGGTGCCAGCGAGGAGAAATCACCCGTGGCGTTGTTGACAGTCATGCTGCCACCGGCGCCGGCCGGATCGAAATCCATTCCCGTCGCGGATCCCAGACTTGTGGCAACCCAGTTGCTGTCGACCGGTGTAAAACCACCCAGCATGCTGATGCTACCTGTAATGGGCACGGCCTGAGCTGCCAACGTACATCCGGCGAGTGCCGCTGCAACAAGCCATTTGTAACTGTCCCTTAAAGTGCGCATGATCTGCTCCTTGCAGTCTGTTTAATGAGGTCATTTCCAACGCCGCACAAAAAATTCTACCTTGTTAGCAGCAAGTATCGTTCCATATATTTATTATTTAATAAATACAATTAGTTATCTTCACCTCTCGTATATTTAGATCGTTCAAAGTGTAAAGAAAACATATCACCAGCCGGGGCCTCGCGGGGTAAATTGCCATAATGAGGCAGGAGTATTTACATAACCCTCTGATTATTAGATGTATTAGTTTCAACCTCCCGGATCCGGTCGGTGTAAAAAATTCCAGACACATACACCAGGCCATCGACAAGCACTAAAGACAGTGTCACGCCCGCCGATTTTCATGCAACTTTTCAGGAATTTGGCACTCTATGGATAGGAGTGCTAATATTGGCATTCATTCATGCGGGAGCGAGAGAGACATCCATGACACAGGATTTAGTCCTTAAAAATCAGTCATTTGATATTCAGCTGCCGACCGGCAGCGTGGACCAGTACATTACGGCGGCCATGAACATCCCGATGCTGAGCGCCGAGGAGGAGTATTCACTGGCCACCCGCCTGCGCGAGGACAACGACCTCGAGGCCGCCCGCATGCTGGTCATGTCGCACCTGCGCTTCGTGGTACGCGTGGCGCGCGGCTACAGCGGCTATGGCCTGGCGCTGGGCGACCTGATCCAGGAGGGCAACATCGGCCTGATGAAGGCGGTGAAGCGCTTCGACCCGACCGTCGGGGTGCGCCTGGTGTCGTTTGCGGTGCACTGGGTCCGCGCCGAGATGCACGAGTACATCCTGCGCAACTGGCGCATCGTCAAGGTGGCCACGACCAAGGCCCAGCGCAAGCTGTTCTTCAACCTGCGCAGCAAGAAGAAGCGCCTCGGCTGGCTCAACCAGGAAGAGGTCAACGCGGTGGCGGCCGACCTGGGCGTCAAGCCGGAGACGGTCCTCGAGATGGAATCCCGCCTGAGCGGGCATGACATCGGCTTCGACCTGACCGCGGCCGATGACGATGAGGACACACGCCATTTTGCACCGGCCGCTTACCTCGCCGATCACAGCCAGGACCCGGCGCGGGTACTGGAACAGTCGGACTGGAGTGAGCGCAACACCAGCAGCCTGGCCGAGGCACTGGTCACACTGGATGAACGCAGCCGTACCATTCTCGAGGAACGCTGGCTGTCGGAAGACAAGACCACCCTGCATGATCTTGCCGCACGCTACGGCGTGTCCGCCGAGCGAATTCGCCAGGTGGAGAAAAACGCGATCAACAAGCTGAAGAAGACCATGCTGGCCTGACCGCAACCTACGCTGAACAAGAAACGGCCCTGGCGGGCCGTTTTTTTATGTGCAGCTTGAACCTGTGCATATGTCAGTAGCACACTTGGGGAACCTCTGATTAATTCTGTACCTCGTCATTGCGAGCATAGCGAAGCAATTTTGTGAATTCATGGACATAAGTCTGGAGATTGCTTCGTCACTGCGTTCCTCGCAATGACGAACAAATCAACGGGTCCCTAGCCGGTGACAGCAAGCGCAAAGAAAATACCCGTCGGCATCAGCAGCTGCCTGCTGGGACACCCTGTGCGTTATGACGGCGGGCACAAGTACGATGCCTTCATCAATCGACGCCTGGCGGACTTGTTCGAGTTCAAACCGTTCTGCCCGGAAGTCGCTATCGGGCTGGGTACACCGCGCCCGCCCATACGCCTGGTGAATACCGCCGACGGCGTGCGCGTGCGGGGTGTGCAGGACCCGGCACAGGATGTGACCAGACAGCTGAGCGACTATGGCAGACAGATCGCGGACCGCCTGGATGACATCTGCGGTTATCTCTTCAAGTCGCGTTCGCCGAGCTGTGGCATGGAACGCGTGAAGACCTGGCACGAAACCGGCGTGCCGGGCCGGTCGGACGGGATCGGCGCCTATGCACAGGCGATCATGCAGGCCTGTCCCAATCTGCCGGTCGAGGAAGAAGGCCGCCTCAACGACCCGGACCTGCGCGACAATTTTATCGAATGTGTGTTTACCTGGTATCGCTGGCAGCAGCTGAAACAGCGCGGCCTGGATCCCGCCCGCCTGGTCGATTTTCACAGCCGGCAGAAACTGTCCGTGATGGCACACAACCAGGCCGCCTACCGGCGACTGGGGCAACTGGTTGCCAATGCCGGGCGACGTGGTTTCGATCAACGCATCCGGCAATACGAAGACGAGCTGATGTCCGCCATGCGGCGGCTGGCCAGCCGCAAGTCGCACACCAACGCACTGCAGCACCTGCAGGGTTACTTCAGCCGCAAGCTGTCAGCCGGCGACCGGGCGGAGATGAGCCAGCTGATCGAGGATTACCGCACCGGGCTGGTACACCTGTCGGTGCCGTTGACGCTGATTCGCGATCACCTGCGCCACCACCCGAACGACTGGGCATTGCAGCAGACCTACCTGGAACCGTACCCGCGCGAACTGCAGGCCTGACGGTCAGTCCAGCCGCAGGTCCGTTTTTCCGACCGCCACCAGGACCTTCAATGCTGCATTGACAGGCATATCGACAGGCCTCACTTCATCCGGTGATGTGACCAGCAGTCTGCCACTTGTCGGGTTGGGAGATCCCGGTACAAAAACAAACGGCAGTGCGGTCAGGCCTGCGCTGGAGATCATGGATTCCAGGTAACCCACCCCGAGCACCAGGCCAGCAATTGGCAGCAGTGCCACGATACCTGCAAGCAGGCATTTCGTGACGTGTTTGACGAGCAGCCTCATGGAAATGTCTCAGTCCAGCCTGTGTAACTGGCGCAGGGTTTCTTCACGTACCGAGTCGATCTCTGCCAGGACAGCATCTGCACTGTCCTGTTCGGTGCCCAGGTTGCCCCAGTGCTCACCCCATACCGTCTGCAAGCGCCCTGACAGCTCGGGCATGGGTGGCGTGAGTACATGCGACAGGTCGTTAACAGTGAGTACATAGGCCCAGCCGGTGCGCGGATTGCCCTTGTCGGTCGTGTCACGGTCATAGTGGCTGTGAAAGACGACCTGTTGCAGTTCACCCAGCTTGAGGAGTATTTCGAACGCGGACTGGCGCTGGTTGCGGTTGGCCTCGGTCAGTTCATTCCGCCAGGTGTTGTAGCCCAGGCTGGAGAG
>JABDRC010000082.1 GCA_013041945.1 Halobacteria archaeon | reverse complement strand
ATCGTCCAGGCTATGGGCATTGTTAAGCATACGTAATTTTCGCCGTACAATTTCCTGGATATCTCGTGGGAGTCTGCGTGAAAAGCTGCCTTCCCATATCTTTTTGGTCTCCCGATCCCTGAAGCCCGTGATCATGAACGCAAGTATAACGTATCGCGTTATATAACGTCAAGCGTTATAGGAAGCTTGGGTATTAACATGGTTTGAAAGTCGGATCTTCCCGTGCACAAGTGGTGCAGCGGCAATTTATTCTGCCCCTGGCCACCCTGCATTGTGCTATTCCAGGCGGGTGGCCACATACAGCAGTGAGGTGTCGGGCAGCTGTCCGACCGGATCTCCGCCTGTGTCCAGGGCGGCCGTGCCGCTCATCTCTGTATAGGCCCTGAAACGCGACCTGATATTAGTGACGTAGTTGACCGGTTCCCGGCCGCGCACATAGCCGTGCTTGGCCTTGCGCGCATATTCCTTGCGACCGAGCAACAGCATGGCCTTCTCGGTGTGACCGAACCAGCGGTCCGGATCCCAGCCTTTCTTTACAGCCAGTCGACGTGCATCGGCAACATGGCCGTAGCCGGCGTTGTAGGCGGCGAGGGTGAACCACATGCGGTCGGCAAAGCCGAGGTCATCGTCAAACCGGTCGCGCACCCAGTCGAGATACTTGATGCCGGCGTGTATGCCCTTGTCCGGATCATCCAGTTCCCTGAAACCCATCTGCTTCGCCGTTTTCGGCATGACCTGCAACAGGCCGCGGGCCCCCGCGAACGAAGTCGCCTGGGGATCGAAACGGCTCTCCTGGTACATTTGCGCGGTGACCAGCCGCCAGTCGAAGCCGTAGCGGTCCGCGTATCGCCGGGTAATATCGTCATAGGGAGACAGCCGGCCGGTTTCGAGCCCCTCTTCGTAACCCCTGGCGAGTTTGCGGATGCCCCGTTTATTGCGGAAATACTTCTTGTAGAGAATATTGTAAAGAAGCCCCTTGTTCTCCTGCCTGATGAATGAGTTGATTGCCGCCAGCAACTTCTCGTTGCCCTTGCGTACCGCCACCGAATGCGGTTGCTCCTCGCCAAACGAAAATGCCGGTCGAATATTTACATCCTGCGCAATCTCGATGTCCATGAGATGCTCGTCGGCCACGGTAATGTCTATCTCGCCGCCGGCCACCTGGTGAATGATGTCCTCGGTTTCGAGATCTTCGGGAGCGGCGACCAGCGTGAAGTCATGTCCTGCCGAGCGCAGTTGCTGCAGCCTGTCCCAGTGGCCGCTGGATTGCCGGACCACCACCGTCCGTCCGTCCAGCCCGTCGAGGTCTGCAAGCGGATCATCATCGCGTACGATGAAGTGTGCAAATGCGCGGTGATAGGGCTTGCTGAATTCGATGCCCAGCTGCCGGTCGGAATCGCGCGGCACCAGGAATCCTGACGCCACATCGGCGCGCCCCTCTGTCAGCCACTCGAGCATCTGCTGATGCGTGTCCGGTACGACCACCTCGAGCCTGAGTCCGAGCTGCCTGGCAAAATGCCTGGCCAGTTCGTATTGAAAGCCCATCAGTTCGCCCCGGTAGAGAAAATAGGATGCTGCGTTGTTGCGCAGCATGACGCGCAGTACCTTGCGCTTCTTCAGGCCATCCAGGTCATCGGTATAGAGCGCGGCCTGCTGGTCTGCCAGGTTCTCCAGGTGCAGGTAGTCGTTCAGTGACCGCAGCAACTCCGGTGCGTCGCGGCGGACGCCCCAGGCAATGTCCTGCACCCTGCCGATATTGAAGGCCACCCTGATGTCGTCCCGGTAGGAGAGGTACATGTCGGCAATATTACTGTCACGCACCACGGCGTCGACAACGCCCTGGCTGAGCTGGTCGAGCTCGTCTTCGTCATGCAGTTCTGCCGGGCGCCTCACGAGTTTGATACCCGGATATTTTTTCCCGAGTTTGGTCAATGTATTCCAGAAGCTCGAGGCCGGATCCGCCATGACAGTGCGACCGACCAGATCGGCGGCCGCATCGATTTCCTCCTCGTCTGCGCGCACGATCAGCTGTTCGCGCACATGCGTGATCGGAACGGTAAAGGCGATGCGTTGCTTGCGCGCCTCGGTAACCGTCAGGTTGGCCAGCAGGACGTCACCCCTGCCGGACTCGAGCGCGGGTATCATGTCGCGGAAATGCTCGATCGGCACCAGCTCCGCGGTGAGTCCGCGGGTTTCTGCAAAGTGCTCGAGTATTTCCTGGTGCTGCGTGACCGGCGAACCCTTGCGCGGCAGGTAACGGTCACCGCCCAGGTTGACCGGTATGAGGATGCGCAGGACATCGGTCTGCTGCATGTTGTCGAGATCGCCCGTGACCTCCGTCGAGATGTTCTCTTGCGTCTGTACTGCCGGTGCCTGTGCTGTGGGCGCACCATTGTGACACCCCGTGCAGACAATCAGGCAGACGGCAAGCAGGCACCAGCCTGCCAGTCGTGCAAAAGACAATGTCCGCGGTTCCAGCGGGAATCCTGCGCGGACCGGAGCGCCATTCAGCCCTGTATGCTGTCGGTGTTGATACAAGCCCCTGCACCCCTGTTGGGAAGTGTCGTGCTGTTTTGCTTACATTGTAGGGGTGCAGGCCGGGATCGCAACAGACTGCGACAGGCCTGAATGCAGGAGTTATAAGTAATAATATTCGGAAATAGCGTTAGAGGCGGGTGCGTTGTTCCCGCGGACGGTAACGGCGCGGTTAGCTAGTTTCTCACCACCATGACGGAGCACGGTGCATGGTGGACTATGCGGCTGGTGATGGAGCCCAGCAGAAACCGTTTGACTGCAGACCGGCCCTTGTAGCCGAGCACAACAAGATCAATTGCGTCTTTCTCTGCAATCTCAAGAATCGCCTGCGAAACATCGGCACTCTCCAGAAGCGTGGATGATACGTGCGGAGTCGACCACTGCAGGGCGGTTACTGCACTCTTCAGGGCTTCCTTCCTGGCATGTTTTTGCTGCTGCCAGATGGTATTCATCTGCTGGCGTATATCCTGACGATACATGTGTACCATGGGCATGACACTGACCACACTGACTTCCGCATTATCATCGAGGGGCAGGGATGCGCACAGTCTGATTGCTTTTTTTGCCGGCTCCGAACCGTCGTAGGACATGAGGATGCGCCAGGGCAGGGCCTGGTCAGCGGATTCTGCCGGCATGGACTGTTTGGGCGATGGTTTTACGACAAGTACCGAACAGCAGGCGTGTCTGAGTACCCGGTCAGAGACATTGCCAAGCATATAATGTTTTATTTCCCCTGTCCCGTGCGAGCCCAGCACGACCAGATCCGCTTGCAGTTCTTCCGCGGCCTGTATGATCTCCTCCGCCGGATCGCCCTTGCGTATCTCGGTCGAATCTGACCAGCCCGCGTCCCGCAGCCGTGCCGATTCGGCAGCAAGTAACTGCTCCCTCTCCTCGTGGATGGTCTGCTCTGTTTCCTGCAGTATCCTGTAGTGGTCCGCGTCGAGCCCGTAGGGTTCGACCATGTCAAGGTTTTTGATGTCGATCACTGCCATGACCGTGACACTGCTGTTTTTCGGGAAGGGAAAGCGTATCAGCAGGTCCACCGCGTCCCTGGCGCTGTCTGAACCGTCAGTTGCAAGCAGAATTTTCATAGGTCTTCCTTTATACGGGGTGGGCCGAGCCGACGTTCAGTGCATAACCCAGGGTTATGTATACTCCATAGACTCCCAGCAACCACACGCCCTGCCAGCGATGAAATACTCCGGCCCCGTTCATGGAGATAAAAACCCGGAACGAGACGAGTATGGCGAGCATGGCCGGGAAGTGGAAGTAGTAAAAGTTTTCCGGGATCGCAAGTGGTGCAGCGACGGCGGCTGCGCCGATCACAAACAGGACGTTGAGTACGTCTGCACCCACAATGTTGCCTACCGTTATTTCGGGATGACCCTTGCGCACAGCAGCAATGGCAGTCATGAGTTCGGGCAGGGATGTGCCGAGAGCGATCATGGTGGCGGCAATGACATCATCCGGCACACCGAAGCGGTTCGCGATCTCCGATGCCGCAGGCACCAGCACGCGCGCACCGCTGACGACCAGTATCAGTCCGCTGGTCACCAGTAGCCAGCACTTCCCCAGCCCCATCAACTCGTGGGCCGGCACCTCTTCTTCCATAGACGAAGCGCCCTGCCTGGCCCACACGTAGGTCACGTACAGGTAGACGACCAGCAACGACAGAAACAGGAAACCGACCCAGCGGTCCAGCACCGGTTCGTTGTCGGTGGTGTAAAGGGCCGCAACGGCGATGACAACCAGCAGTATCGCGCTGCCGACCTGCACCCAGCCGGTACGGTTCAGGATGAAGCGGTTGACGGGAACGGCTGCGAGGACACAGGTCAGCCCGAATATGAGGCCGGTGTCCGCGATGATAGACCCGACCCCGTTACCGAGTGCCAGGCCAGGATTCCCCATGTAGGCGGCCATGACGGAGACAAAGGCCTCCGGCAGGGTGGTCCCGAGGGAGACAACCGTCGCACCGATCACGATCTTCGGCAGCCCGGTACGCTCGGCCAGATCGACCACACCGTCGATCATCCAGTCCGCACCCTTCGACAGCAGGGCGATACAGACAACGATAATCAGCAGCAGGCTGGTAGTGGAAAGCCCGGACACGAATTGTTGCAGGATCGCCTCGTCACCAATCCATTGCAGCACCGTGTATTCCATTGCTCCCCCTTGCGTTACCCGGTATATCGTTTGATACACCGACACCCGGACCCTGTATATGCATGCAGGGAATTCAAGTTGTATCAATCTTACAATAAATTATACTGCCTGTAGGGTTCGCCAGAACAACTTGGAGGGAGCAGGCATGGCTAACAAGGGCAAGAAAGGTAAAAAAGGCAAGAAGGGCAAGAAGGGGAACAAAAAGCTCAACAAGGGTGCCGGTGGCAAGTTCAAGGGTGCCGCACGGGGTGTGGTGGACGAAGTCGAGAAGACCGGCGGGGTTGTTCTCGAGGATATCAAGACCAGTTTCGAATTCATTGGCGGGAAGATGGCCAAAACCGCGAAGGCGGCTGCAGGTACCACAGTAGCGGTCAAGGACAGGGTGACCAGCAAGGAAGTGACCGATGATTTGCATGAACTGGTCAAGGACATCGGGGAAGTGGGCGAGAGCCTGGGGGGCGTCATTGCCAGTCACTTCAAATCCCTGAGAAAGGCCATTTCGAAAGCACCGAAGAAGGCCAAAAAGAAAGCGGGTCGCGGGAAAAAGGCTGCTGCACGAAAAACACCGGCCAGGAAGAAACCGGCTGCGCGGAAGAAGGCGGTGACAAAGACCAGGAAGAAACCGGTTGCGCGGAAGAAGGCGGTTACAAAGACCAGGAAGAGACCTGCTGCGCGAAAGAAAACGGGGACAACCAGGAAAACCGCCGCCCGCAAGACAGGAACCAGAAAAAAGACCGTCGCCAGGAAAAAAACAACCCGCAAAAAGGCGACGGCGAGAAGACGCTCCTGATGACAGCCATGGCGGCCTGATACTATTCAGGGCGATGCCTCGCCCTGTCAGTTTCATTTTTTAGCCTGTTGCCGGTGATGCGGGCGAGGTGACATGCCTGCCTGCACGCCTGGCAACCGGGCTCCTCTCCGGTGCCTGTATAACTGCCTGAGCCGTAACCGGATCGTGAGTTGCCGGCAGAATCCTTCCCTGCGTCAAAATAATGTCGATTAACTGCTTCGATCCGGCCTTCTTTTAGTCAGTGAATCAAGCACTAAAGCATCATCTACCCATGCCGTTAAGGAGTGCAACAGTTGCCGGACAACAGGCCGGTGTGACTGTGATTGTCACGGACTGACAAACGCACAGGGAACAGGGATGTCGATCGATCTTTCGGAATTTCATGACGTGTTCTTCGAAGAGTGCTTCGAGGGTCTCGAGGTAATGGAATCCGGGCTGCTGACTCTGGATCAGGGCACGGATATCGAGGAAATCAACGCCATCTTCCGCGCCGCGCACTCCATCAAGGGTGGCGG
>JABDRC010000152.1 GCA_013041945.1 Halobacteria archaeon | reverse complement strand
ATCTCGTTGGCCAGCGTGCGCGCACGGATACCGGCGCGGATCTCGTCTTCGGACAGCTCACCCTGGTCGTTAAGGTACTTCTCCATCAGCTCTTCCGAGGACTCGGCAGCGGCCTCGATCATGCGCTCGCGCCACGTGTTGCACAGGTCCAGCATATCTGCAGGAATCTCGCGCTCCTCGTAAGTGGTGCCCATGTCCGCTTCGTTCCAGAAAATCGCCTTCATGCGTACGAGATCGATCACACCCTGGAAGTGGTCTTCCGCACCGATCGGCAGCTGCAGCGGCACCGGCTTGGCACCGAGGCGCTCCCTGACCTGATCCACAACACGCAGGAAATCGGCACCCGCACGGTCCATCTTGTTGACGAAGGCCATGCGCGGCACGTGGTACTTGTTGGCCTGCCGCCAGACCGTTTCCGACTGCGGCTCGACGCCGCCTACGGCGCAGAACACGGCACAGGCGCCGTCCAGCACGCGCAGTGAACGTTCCACCTCGATGGTGAAATCCACGTGGCCGGGCGTATCGATGATATTGATACGCTGCTGGTCGAACTGCTGGTCCATACCCTTCCAGAAACAGGTCGTCGCCGCGGACGTGATGGTGATGCCGCGCTCCTGCTCCTGCTCCATCCAGTCCATGACGGCCGCACCATCGTGCACCTCGCCGATCTTGTGCGATACACCGGTATAGAACAGGATGCGCTCGGTCGTCGTCGTCTTACCGGCATCGATGTGGGCCATGATGCCGATATTCCGATAGCGCTCTAATGGTGTCGTACGTGGCACTGTTCTGTTCCGGAATGATCAATGAAAAAAGGTTGGCCGGTATTACCAGCGGTAATGCGAAAAGGCCTTGTTGGCCTCCGCCATGCGGTGTGTCTCTTCGCGCTTCTTCACGGCGGAGCCGCGGTTCTCGGCCGCATCCAGCAGCTCGCCCGCCAGTCGCAACGGCATGGATTTCTCGCTGCGCTTGCGCGAGGCATCCAGCACCCAGCGCATGGCCAGCGTGGTCCGGCGTACCGGGCGCACCTCGACCGGTACCTGGTAGGTGGCGCCGCCGACACGGCGGGATTTCACCTCGACCATCGGGCGCACGTTATCCAGCGCCTTGTCCAGCACCTCAACCGGGTCCTCGTTGCCCTTGCCGGCGATCTGGTCGAGTGCGCCGTAGATGATGCGCTCCGCTACCGATTTCTTGCCGGACTGCATGACCATGTTGATGAACTTGGCCAGCATCAGATTCCCGTACTTGGGATCTGGCAGGATTTCCCGTGAACCGATGACTCTTCTTCTGGACATTGTTTCTACTCGTTACTCATTTAGTGTCTGTTTGTTCGCGGACAACGTCCGCTCCTACAACTGTTCGTTCACCCGTTATCAGGACTTCGGACGCTTGGCGCCGTACTTGGAACGGCCCTGGCGACGGCTGGTCACGCCGGAGGTGTCGAGGCTGCCGCGCACGGTGTGGTAACGCACACCCGGCAGATCCTTCACACGACCGCCGCGGATCAGCACCACCGAGTGCTCCTGCAGGTTGTGGCCCTCGCCACCAATATACGTAGTCACTTCGAAACCGTTGGTCAGCCGCACGCGGGCAACCTTGCGCAGCGCCGAGTTCGGCTTCTTCGGGGTCGTGGTATACACGCGCGTGCAAACGCCGCGCTTCTGGGGGCAGGCCTCCAGTGCCGGGACGTTGCTTTTTTCCCGCTTGCGGGAACGCGGCTTGCGTACTAACTGGTTGATTGTTGCCATTAAACTTAAACCCTGACTACGAAAAAGGAAATAAATTCTGAAGTCCTGAAAACAAACGACAGGCCGGCAAGGCCGGCCTGTCGAGAGAAGCGGAATTCTAGTAACAGGGCCGCGCCCTGTCAAGCTGGAATTACTCTTCGGTGGTCGGTTCCGCTGTCTCCTCCGCTGCGTCCTCCTCCGGGGCATCGACCGCCGCCATTTCCTCGGCGATGTCGATCGGGAGGATTTCCCGCTGGCGGCGCCGCTCCTCGTGGTAGGCCAGGCCCGTTCCGGCGGGGATCAGCCGGCCCACGATGACGTTCTCCTTCAGCCCGCGCAGGCTGTCGCGGCTGCCGCGGACCGAGGCCTCGGTGAGGACCCGGGTGGTCTCCTGGAAGGAGGCCGCCGAGATGAAGGATTCGGTCGCCAGTGAGGCCTTGGTGATGCCCAGCAGCAGCGGCAGAAAATCCGCCGGCTCCTTGCCCTCGCGCTCGAGCTGCTCGGTCTCCTCCAGCAGGCGGGATTTCTCGATCTGCTCGCCGCGCAGGAACTTGCTGTCGTTGCCCACCAGGATCTCCACCTTGCGCAGCATCTGGCGCAGGATGACCTCGATATGCTTGTCGTTAATCTTTACACCCTGCAGGCGGTAGACGTCCTGGATCTCCTTGACCAGGTATTCCGCCATGGTGGCCGTACCCAGCAGTTGCAGGATGTCGTGGGCGCTGGGCTCGCCATCGACCAGCGTCTCGCCCTTCTCCACATGCTCGCCCTCGAAGATGGTGACGTGGCGCCACTTCGGAATCAGCTCCTCGTGGGTATTGCCGTCCTTGTCGGTGATCACCACCCGCTGCTTGCCCTTGGTGTCCTTGCCGAAGCCCACGGTGCCGGAGATCCTGGCCAGTACAGCCGGCTCCTTCGGCTTGCGCGCCTCGAACAGGTCGGCCACGCGCGGCAGACCACCGGTAATGTCACGGGTCTTGGAGGACTCCTGCGGAATACGCGCAACGACGTCACCCACACTGACCTGGGCGCCATCCTCCAGGCCCACCACGGCATCGGCGGGCAGGAAGTACTGCGCATCCAGGTCGGTCCCGGCCAGTTTCAGGGCGTTACCCTTGTCGTCGAACAACTTCACCATCGGGCGCAGGTCCTTGCCCATCGAGCCACGCGTCTTCGGATCGGTAATCACGAGACTGGTCAGACCGGTGATTTCATCGGTCGATTCCTGCACCGTGACGCCATCGATGAAATCGGTAAACTTGGCGACGCCGGCCACCTCGGTCACGATCGGGTGAGTGTGCGGGTCCCAGGTGGCAATCACGCTGCCGCCTTCGACCGCATCGCCATCGGCCACACTGATGACCGAGCCATACGGCACCTTGTAACGCTCGCGCTCGCGACCGAACTCGTCCAGCAGGCCGATTTCGCCGGAACGCGACACGGCCACCAGGTTGCCGTTCTTGTTGGTCACCGTCTTGATGTTATGCAGGCGCACCATACCGGACGCCTTGACTTCCACGCTGTTGACCGTGGCGGCACGACTGGCCGCGCCACCGATATGGAAGGTCCGCATGGTCAGCTGGGTGCCGGGCTCGCCGATCGACTGCGCGGCGATGACACCGATTGCCTCGCCGGCGTTGACCATGTGGCCACGCGCCAGGTCACGGCCGTAACAGGCGGCACAGACACCGTAGCGGTTATCACAGGTAATCGGGGAACGCACCCTGATTTCATCGACACCCGCGGACTCCAGCTGGTCGACCCATTCCTCGTCGAGCAGCAAATTCCTGTGCGCAATGACCTCGTCGCTGCCCGGGCGCAATACGTCCTCGGCGATCAGACGGCCCAGCACACGTTCGCGCAGCGGCTCCACGACGTCGCCGCCTTCGACCAGCGGCGTCAGCAAGAGGCCGCCATCCGTACCACAGTCGTCACCGATGACGACCAGGTCCTGTGCGACGTCCACCAGGCGCCGGGTCAGGTAGCCCGAGTTGGCCGTCTTCAGCGCGGTATCGGCGAGACCCTTGCGGGCGCCGTGGGTGGATATGAAGTACTGCAATACATCCAGACCCTCGCGGAAGTTTGCGGTAATCGGCGTCTCGATGATCGAGCCGTCCGGCTTGGCCATCAGGCCACGCATGCCGGCCAGCTGACGGATCTGTGCGGCCGAACCACGCGCGCCGGAATCGGCCATCATGTAGACAGAGTTGAATGACGGCTGCCTTACCTCGTTGCCCCCGGCATCCTTCTTTACCTCCGTACCCAGGGTATCCATCATCGCCTTGGCCACCTGCTCATTGGTACGCGACCAGATATCCACTACCTTGTTATAGCGTTCACCCATGGTCACCAGTCCGGAGGTGTACTGGCGCTCGATTTCAAAAACCTCTTCCTCGGCTTCACCAAGGATCTTGGCCTTGACCGTGGGAATAGTCATATCGTTGATGCCGAACGAGACCGCGGCGCGGGTCGCATAGGAGAAGCCCATGTACATCAGCTGGTCGGCGAAGATTACCGTCTCCTTCAGACCAACGCGCCGATAACAGGCATTGATCAGGTTGGAAATGGCCTTTTTGCTCATGTCCTGGTTGACCAGGTCGAAGGTCAGCCCCTCGGGCAGGATCTCGGACAGCAGCGCACGGCCCACGGTGGTCTCGACCAGACCGCTGACTTCCTTTGCCTCGCCGTTTTCGTCAAACTCGTAACGGCGAATGCGCACCTTGACCTTTGCATGCACGGACAGATTGCCGGTCGAGTAGGCGCGGTGCACCTCCGACACATCGGCAAATACCATGCCCTCGCCCTTCGCATTGATGGACTCGCGCGTCAGGTAATAGAGACCCAGCACCACGTCCTGCGAAGGCACGATAATCGGCTCGCCGTTGGCCGGTGACAGGATGTTGTTGGATGACATCATCAGGGCACGCGCCTCGAGCTGCGCCTCGATGGACAGCGGCACGTGCACCGCCATCTGGTCACCGTCGAAGTCGGCGTTGAACGCGGCACACACCAGCGGATGCAACTGGATGGCCTTGCCCTCGATCAGCACCGGCTCGAATGCCTGGATACCGAGACGGTGCAGCGTCGGTGCGCGGTTCAGCATGACCGGGTGTTCGCGGATCACCTCTTCGAGGATATCCCAGACCTCGGGGCCCTCGCGCTCGACCAGCTTCTTGGCGGCCTTGATCGTCGTCGCCAGGCCGCGCAGCTGCAGCTTGCTGAAGATGAACGGCTTGAACAGTTCCAGCGCCATGCGCTTCGGCAGGCCGCACTGGTGCAGCTTCAGGGTCGGACCGACCACGATCACGGAACGACCGGAGTAGTCGACGCGCTTGCCGAGCAGGTTCTGGCGGAAGCGCCCCTGCTTGCCCTTGATCATGTCGGCCAGCGATTTCAGCGGGCGCTTGTTGGTACCGGTAATGGCACGGCCGCGGCGGCCGTTGTCCAGCAGTGCGTCGACCGATTCCTGCAGCATGCGCTTTTCATTACGCACGATGATGTCCGGTGCGCTCAGTTCCAGCAGCCGCTTGAGCCGGTTGTTGCGGTTGATGACGCGACGGTAAAGATCGTTCAGGTCAGAAGTGGCGAAGCGGCCGCCGTCCAGCGGGACCAGCGGACGCAGCTCCGGCGGCAACACCGGCAGCACGTTCATCACCATCCATTCAGGCTTGTTGCCCGACTCGATGAAAGACTCGACCAGTTTGAGCCGTTTGGCGAGACGCTTCAGCTTGGTCTCGGACTTGGTTGCCCCGGTTTCCTCGCGCAGCTTGACGGCCTCGACCTGCAGGTCGATCCCCTTGAGCAGCTCGAACACGGCCTCGGCGCCCATGCGTGCATCGAATTCGTCACCGTTTTCCTGGATGGCCTCGAGATACGCCTCGTCGGACAGCAGCTGCCCGCGTTCCAGCGTGGTCATGCCCGGATCGACGACCACGAAGGCCTCGAAGTAAAGCACGCGCTCGATATCACGCAGCGTCATGTCGAGCAGCAGGCCGATACGCGAGGGCAGCGACTTCAGGAACCAGATATGTGCCGCCGGACTGGCCAGTTCGATGTGGCCCATGCGCTCGCGGCGCACCTTGGCAAGCGTGACCTCGACGCCGCACTTCTCGCACACCACGCCGCGGTGCTTGAGGCGTTTGTACTTGCCGCACAGGCACTCGTAGTCCTTGACCGGGCCGAAGATCTTGGCACAGAACAGGCCGTCACGTTCCGGCTTGAAGGTGCGGTAGTTGATCGTCTCGGGCTTCTTGACCTCGCCGTAAGACCAGGAACGGATCATATCGGGCGACGTCAGGCCGATGCGAATGGCATCGAAATCATCGGTGTGGCCCTGCGGTTTCAGCAAATTGAGTAAGTCTTTCATCGTGTCTCCTGATATATGGAGTATCGAGTTTCTAGTAACGAGTAGCGAGTGTTGCCTGGCTACCGCCTCTTTTAGCCGCTTTCTACCGGCTACTTTCTACTAGCTACTGTCCTAATCCTGTTCCAGTTCGATATTGAGTCCCAGCGAGCGTATTTCCTTCACCAGCACGTTGAAGGATTCCGGCATGCCGGCATCCATGTGGTGATTGCCGTCCACGATGTTCTTGTACATCTTGGTACGGCCGTTCACGTCGTCGGATTTCACGGTGAGCATCTCCTGCAGGGTGTAGGCGGCGCCGTAGGCCTCCAGCGCCCACACCTCCATCTCACCGAAACGCTGGCCGCCGAACTGGGCCTTGCCGCCCAGTGGCTGCTGGGTTACCAGGCTGTAGGGGCCGGTGGAGCGTGCATGCATCTTGTCATCCACCAGGTGATTCAGTTTCAGCATGTACATGTAGCCGACCGTGACCTCGCGATCGAAGGCATCACCGGTACGCCCGTCGAAGAGCGTGGTCTGGCCGCTCGGCGGCAGGTCCGCCAGCTCCAGCATGTACTTGATCTGCGCTTCCGGCGCACCGTCGAATACCGGCGTCGCCATCGGCACGCCCTTCACCAGGTTGCTCGCCAGTTCGATGATCTCGTCATCGGTAAACGACTTCAGGTCTTCCTGGCGGCCGCTGGCGTTGTAGATCTTCTCAAGGAACTTGCGGATCTCGGTCACTTTCTGCTGTGCCTCCAGCATCTTGCCGATCCTGATGCCGAGTCCCTTGGCGGCCCAGCCGAGGTGCGTCTCCAGCACCTGGCCGATGTTCATGCGCGACGGCACGCCCAGCGGATTGAGCACGATGTCCACAGCCGTTCCATCCGCGGTGAACGGCATGTCCTCGACCGGCTGGATCATGGAGATGACACCCTTGTTACCGTGGCGCCCGGCCATCTTGTCACCCGGCTGGATGCGGCGCTTGACCGCCAGGTAGACCTTGACCATCTTCAGTACGCCCGGCGCAAGATCATCGCCCGTGGTGAGTTTCTGTCGCTTGTCTTCCAGACGCTGTTCGAAGTCCTTGCGCAACTGCTTGAGCTGCTCGGAGATCTTCTCCAGGTCGGCATTGGCATCTTCATTGCGCAGCCGTACCTCGAACCACTTGTCCCGGCCGATATCAGCCAGGTAGTCCTTGGTGATCTTGGCGCCGGCGGCCAGCTTCTTCGGACCGCCCTCGGCGACCTTGCCCTGCAGCAGTGAACCGACGCGGGTGTAGATATCATCTTCCATGATGCGCAGCTGATCATTCAGGTCCTTGCGGATGTGCTCCATCTGCTCTTCCTCGATCTGCAGGGCACGGGCGTCCTTCTCGACACCGTCGCGCGTGAATACCTGCACGTCGATCACCGTACCGTCCATGCCGCTCGGCACGCGCAGCGAGGTGTCCTTAACGTCGGAAGCCTTCTCGCCGAAGATGGCACGCAGCAGTTTTTCTTCCGGCGTCAGCTGGGTCTCGCCCTTCGGCGTGACCTTGCCGACCAGGATATCGCCCGGCTTCACTTCCGCACCGATGTAGACGATGCCGGACTCGTCCAGCTTGGACAGGGCGCCCTCGCCGACATTCGGGATATCACCGGTGATTTCCTCGGAGCCGAGCTTGGTGTCACGCGCCACCGAGGTCAGTTCCTCGATATGGATGGTGGTAAAGCGGTCTTCCTCGACCACGCGCTCGGAGATCAGGATGGAATCCTCGAAGTTGTAGCCGTTCCACGGCATGAACGCGACCAGCAGGTTCTGACCCAGCGCGAGTTCGCCCAGGTCGGTGCTCGGGCCGTCGGCCAGCACGTCGCCACGCGCCACCACGTCGCCCGGCCTGACCAGCGGACGCTGGTTGATGCACGTGTTCTGGTTGGAACGGGTGTACTTGGTAAGGTTGTAGATATCCACACCCGGCTCGCCGGCCACGGTCTCGTCATCGTTCACGCGCACCACGATACGGGCCGCGTCCACGGAATCGAGCACACCGCCACGCCGCGCAACAACCGTTACGCCCGAATCGATGGCAACGGTACGCTCGATACCGGTACCCACCAGCGGCTTCTCCGAGACCAGCGTCGGTACGGCCTGGCGCTGCATGTTCGAGCCCATCAGTGCGCGGTTGGCATCATCGTGCTCGAGGAACGGAATCAGCGCGGCGGCCACCGATACGATCTGCTTCGGGGACACGTCGATGTATTCCACCTTGTCCGGCGTCGAGGTCATGAACTCGTTCCGGTGGCGGCAGGTGACCATTTCATCGATCAGGTAACCCTTCCCGTCGAGGTTGGCGTTCGCCTGGGCGATGGTGTAACGCCCCTCCTCGATGGCCGACAGGTATTCGATCTTGTCGGTCACGCGCCCGTCCACAACCTTGCGGTACGGGGTCTCGAGGAACCCGTATTCATTGGTCCTCGAATATACGGCCAGCGAGTTGATCAGGCCGATATTCGGGCCTTCCGGCGTCTCGATCGGGCATACGCGGCCGTAGTGCGTCGGGTGCACGTCACGCACCTCGAAGCCGGCGCGCTCGCGCGTCAGACCGCCCGGTCCAAGTGCGGATACGCGCCGCTTGTGTGTGACTTCCGACAGCGGGTTATTCTGGTCCATGAACTGCGACAGCTGGCTGGAACCGAAGAATTCCTTGACGGCCGCCGCGACCGGTTTGGCATTGATCAGTTCCTGCGGCATCAGGCTCTCGGACTCGGCCAGGCTGAGGCGTTCCTTCACGGCACGTTCGACGCGTACCAGGCCGATGCGGAACACGTTCTCCGCCATTTCGCCAACACAGCGGATACGGCGGTTGCCGAGGTGGTCGATATCGTCAACGAAGCCGTTGCCGTTGCGAATATCGACCAGGATCTTCATGACATCGATGATGTCTTCACTGGAGAGCGTACCCTCACCGGTCAGCTCATCGCGACCGACGCGGCGGTTGAACTTCATCCGGCCGACGGCCGACAGGTCGTAGCGGTCGCTGGTGAAGAACAGGTTATTGAACAGGTTCTGCGCGGCATCCTTGGTCGGCGGTTCGCCGGGGCGCATCATGCGGTAGATCTCGACCATTGCCTCCAGTTCGGTGGTGGTCGCATCGATGCGCAGGGTACTGGACATGTACGGACCGCGATCGAGGTCATTTACGTATAACGTGCTGATTTCCTTGACTTCGCTCTCGCTCAGTTTCGTCAGCAGTTCCTCGGTAATCTCATCGTTGGCACTGGCAATGATCTCGCCGGTTTCCTTGTCGATGATATTGGTCGCGATGGTCTTGCCCATCATGTACTCCTCGGGCACGACCAGCGATTTCACACCGGTCTTCTCGAGTTCGCGGATATGACGCGCGGTAACACGCCGGCCTTCCTCGACAATGACCTTGCCCTTGACCTTGATATCGAACGAAGCCACTTCGCCGCGCAGGCGCTCGGCGACCAGGGCGAGCTTGATCTCGCTCTTCGTGAAGGTGAACTTGTTGGTCTCGAAGAACATATCGAGGATCTGCTCGTTGTCGTAACCCAGCGCGCGCAGCAGGATACTCGCCGGCAGCTTGCGACGGCGGTCGATACGGACGAACACGCAGTCCTTCGGATCGAACTCCATGTCGAGCCAGGAACCGCGGTAGGGAATCACACGCGCGGAAAACAGCAGCTTCCCGGATGAATGGGTCTTGCCCTTGTCGTGGTCGAAGAAAACGCCTGGCGAACGATGCAGCTGGGAGACGATCACGCGCTCGGTACCGTTGATAACGAAGGTGCCGTTTTCGGTCATCAGCGGCAGCTCGCCCATGTAGACTTCCTGTTCCTTGATGTCCTTTATCTTCTTGGCATCGGCCGGAGAATCCTTGTCGTAGATGATGAGGCGGACCAGTGCGCGCAGCGGGGCCGCGAAGGTCAGGCCGCGCATCTGGCACTCCTTGACATCGAACGCCGGCTCGCCGAGACGGTAGTTCACATAGTCAAGCGCCGCATTGCCGGAATAGCTGACGATCGGGAAAACCGAACTGAAGGCCGCATGCAGGCCCTTTTCACCACGGGACTCCGGGTCCCTGTCTGCCTGCAGGAAGTCACGATAGGACTCGATCTGGGTCTCCAGCAGATACGGTACCTCCAGTATGCTGTGGCGCTCGCCAAAGTCCTTGCGAATGCGTTTCTTCTCGGTGTAGCTATAGGCCATCGGTTTTCCTCTCCATAAAAGATGAAGGAATCTGTTCGCCGCCGCCGGTCAGACCGTCAACCGGGACAGGCAGGCGCTTCACAGCAGGTGAAGCGCCCGTGTATTTCCAACAGGCAGGAACAGGCCGGACGCATTGACTGCATCCAGCCTCCCCTGTAATTCCAGGGTTGCAGTAATCACAAACGGATTACAAGCGACCCGTTTACTTGAGCTCGACTTTCGCGCCGGCTTCCTCAAGCTGCTTCTTGATCTCTTCGGCCTCGTCCTTGGTGGCAGCTTCCTTGATGGTTGAAGGGGCGCTTTCCACCATCTCCTTCGCCTCCTTGAGGCCCAGGCCGGTGATACTGCGAACCGCCTTGATGACAGACACCTTGTTGTCGCCAAAGCTGGACATTACGACGTCGAACTCGTCCTTTTCTTCAGCAGCGGCTGCTTCGCCACCACCGGCCGCCGGTGCAGCAGCAACGGCTGCGGCAGCGGACACACCGAATTTATCTTCCATGGCAGAGATCAGGTCGACGACCTCCATCACTGACATGTTCGAGATTGTTTCCAGAATTTCTTCCTGTGAAACGGCCATAACAAATACTCCTATTACAAAAGTTGCGAGTTACGAGTAACAAGTTGCCAGGAAAACGAATCCTGGCCACTTTCTACCCGCTACTGTTTACTGTTAGTCAGGCTGCCTTCTGGTCACGGATGGCCGCCACCGTACGCGTCAGCTTGCCCGGCACTTCGTTGAGCGTGCGGACGAACTTCTCGGTCGGGGCCTTCATCACTGCCATCAGCAAGCTGAGTGCCTGGTCGCGGGTCGGGAGCCTGGCGAGCTTGTCGATTTCCGACGCCTCCAGCAACTCACCACCCACGGACAGCATGGTGACCTCGAACTTGTCATGATCTTTGGCAAAGTTCTTGGTCACGCGCGCGGCTGCACCGGGATCTTCCCGGGAAAACGCCAGGATCAGCGGTCCGGTCAGCCGGTCACTCATGCATGCGAAGTCGGTATCCTCAAGGGCACGACGTGCCAGCGTATTCTTCACGACGCGCAGATAGACATTGTCCTCGCGGGCCTTGATACGCAGATTGGTCATTTCCTCGACCGTCAGACCGCAATACTCCGCGGCCACGGCGGAAAAAGCCCCCCTGGCGACTTCAGACACTTCAGCAACAACAGCCTTTTTCTCTTCAAGCGTTAATGCCATTGTGTTTACCTCATCGGAAAGCCACGCGTGCAGTTCACACGTACATTCCGTTCCGGTTACAACACACCGGTCAATTGCCCCGGTGCACTCTGTGTGGTGGCTTGAAGACAGGCATCCTGTCATTTTGCGCACCATCTGCGCAGGCAGCCCCGTATTCGCGGAACCATTAAACCCGGCTGGACCGGGAACCTGCGGTCTTTGACGGTCGCCGGCAAAACAACTGCCTGCTGACGTCAAAACTTTTTACTCCCCCCCCCAGGGGGGAGGGAGATAACGAAAAAATCTATAGTTCCAGGCTCGCCTGGTCGATCTGCAGACCGGGCCCCATGGTGGTCGAAACCGACACCTTTTTCAGGTAAACACCCTTGGCGGATGACGGCTTGGCCTTGTTCAGGTCTGCCAGCAATGCCATCAGGTTTTCCTTCAGGGAGCCTGCTGCAAAATCAATCCGGCCGATGGGGCAGTGAATGATGCCTGCCTTGTCCGTGCGGTAACGCACCTGTCCGGCCTTGGCATTTTTCACGGCCGCGGCCACGTCCGGGGTCACGGTACCGACCTTGGGATTCGGCATCAGGCCGCGCGGACCGAGGATCTGGCCCAGCGCACCCACGACGCGCATGGCATCCGGCGATGCGATCACGACGTCGAAATCCAGGTTGCCCTTTTTCACTTCGTCCGCGAGGTCTTCCATGCCCACGATATCCGCACCGGCTTCCTGCGCCGCATCGGCGTTGGCACCCTGGGTGAATACGGCAACCCGCACCGACTTGCCGGTACCGTTCGGCAGCACCGTGGCGCCGCGCACGTTCTGGTCGGACTTGCGCGAGTCCACGCCGAGATTGACGCTGACATCGACGGATTCCTTGAACTTCACGCCGGACAGCTCCTGCAACAGCGCCAGTGCCTCGTCGATCGGGTACTGCCTGCCGTGCTCGACCTTTTCCTGGATGGCTTTCGCCCGTTTGCTCAGTTTGGCCATGATCCCTACTCCTTCACATCAAGGCCCATGCTGCGGGCACTTCCGGCAATAATACGTACGGCCGCATCCATATCAGCGGCATTCAGGTCGGGCATCTTGGTGGTCGCGATTTCTTCCAGTTGCGCACGCGTCACACTACCCACCTTGTCGGTATTGGGTGTGCCGGAACCCTTTGGGACACCGGCCGCCTTTTTCAGCAGGACAGACGCCGGCGGCGTCTTGGTAATGAAAGTGAAGCTGCGGTCGTTGTAAACCGTGATCACGACCGGGATCGGCAGCCCCTTTTCGACTTTCTGCGTCTGGCCATTGAATGCCTTGCAGAATTCCATGATGTTGACGCCATGCTGGCCCAGCGCCGGCCCGACCGGCGGGCTCGGGTTGGCTTCAGCTGCAGGCACCTGCAGCTTGATATATGCCTCGATTTTCTTGGCCATCCTGTTTAACTCCTGTGGGTACGAACGCCTTGCGGCTCCCCTGTTGATACATCAGATACAAGATAAAAGTTTTCAAGATACAAGTTATGGTTGCGCGCGAAGCGCGCGCTACTACTTGTATCTTTTCTCTTTTATCTTGTATCTGCCTTTAAGCCTTCTCCACCTGTCCGAACTCGAGTTCGACCGGGGTCGAACGGCCGAAGATCAGCACCGAAACCCGCAGCCGGCTCTTCTCGTAGTTCACTTCCTCGACGACGCCGTTGAAGTCGTTGAACGGGCCATCGGTGACGCGCACCACCTCGCCGGCCTCGAACAGCACCTTCGGGCGCGGCTTGTCGACACCTTCCTGCACGCGCTGCAGGATTGAATCCGCCTCGCGCTCTGTAATCGGCGCCGGCCTGTCGCTCGTACCGCCGATAAATCCGAGCACCTTGGGCGCGTCCTTGACCAGGTGCCAGGTATCCTCGTTCATGTCCATTTGCACCAGCACATAGCCCGGAAAGAACTTGCGCTCGCTCTTGCGTTTCGAACCCTCGCGCATCTCCACCACTTCTTCCGTCGGCACCAGGATCTCGCCGAACGAATCGTCCATGTGTGCACGTGCAATGCGCTCTTCAAGCGCACGCTTGACCTGGTTCTCGAAGCCTGAATAGGCATGCACCACGTACCATTGCAAAGACATCGTCAGCCACCTTGTCCGGTCAGTATCTGTATTGCCCAGAGCAGGAACATGTCCAGCAGCCACAGCGCAATACCTACCAGCAGAACAATGAACAGCACTGCCAGCGTGGTCTGCGTGGTTTCGGCACGCGATGGCCAGACCACGCGACGCGTCTCGCTGTGCGCACCGCTGATGAAGCCGATTATGCTCTTGCCGGTACTGGACTGGGCCACGATATAGATCGCCACGCCGGCTGCTGCCAGCAGCCCCAGCACACGCACGACCAGGATCTGTTCCTCGAAGTGATAAAAGGCGAATATCGCCCCGGCCAGAATCGATACACCGACCCACAACTTCAGGTTGTCGAGTGCTCTACCTTCTGTTTCAGCTTTTGCGTTCATAAACCCCGGATAAAAGTTAAAAGATACAAGTAGTTGAGTACGCTACGCGTACTATCATTCGCTTGTTACTTTTCTCTTGTATCTTGTTTCCTGCCTTTCATGGCAGGCCAGGAGGGAATCGAACCCCCAACCTGCGGTTTTGGAGACCGCCGCTCTGCCAATTGAGCTACTGGCCTAAAAATTCAGATACAAGAGAAAAGAACAAAGATACAAGTCAAAAGTCCGTGCGCGCAGCGCGCTCGACCACTTGTATCTTTTGTCTTGTATCTTTTTCCTGATCCTTACTCGAGTATCTTCGACACCACGCCGGCACCGACGGTACGGCCACCCTCGCGAATCGCGAAGCGCAGCCCGTCTTCCATCGCAATCGGCGCAATCAGCGACACCGTCA
>JABDRC010000150.1 GCA_013041945.1 Halobacteria archaeon | reverse complement strand
CCAGGACGATGCGACCCGGTTTTTGCAGGGTTTCGCGCAGTTCCTCGAAGTCGAGCACGATACCCATGGCAAACATGGTCGCGGCAAAAAACCAGAGAAAACTGCTCCTGAAGACCATGAACAGCGGTGGATGCAGGTAGGCGGCGATGGCACCCAGCAGCGTAATTGGCGCCAGCTGATTGGCAATGAAACGACAGATTGTTATGAGTGTATTCATAAAATGCTGCCACAGGGAACACAGAGGGCACAGAGAAAAATAAATCAAATGCCTATAATTTCTCTGTGCCCTCTGTGTTCTCTGTGGCTATTTTTATTTATCCGACCGTATCAAGATGACCAATGACATGATGACGGCGTTCGCCAACTCGCAATCTGTTAATCACGGCTGCTTCATTCAGTAGTGACGCCAGGTTTTGTGGTACCGATGGATTTACAGAATACGGCAGGCAGTCGAGTAAATCGTGACGTTGTAACAGTGCGAAATATTCTGTTGCACCCAGCTGTGGCGCGGCCAGCCGGAAGCCGTTCTGCAGGTATTCCATCGCGCCGCTGATCTTGCGGCTGGCCAGCAGCTGTCCCTGCACCAGGTCGAGCAGGGCCCGTTCATGAGCGTCACCGGCCAGCGCCGCGAGCGCCTCGTGGCGAATTTCCGGCTCACTGCCCAGCCACGCATGACAGATGATTGCGAGAACCCGTAACCGGAAACAGGACTCACCGGCGCGCAGGCAGGCCTGCTGGCCGGCCTCTGCCCGTACCAGCAGGTCTCCTGCAACCACGGTATCCAGCGGCTCCGCGTACCAGGCAGACAGCGAAGGGGGTTCCCGGTCGAACAGCCCGGAGACCGTCGATACATCGTTTACAGGATCGATCAGGGCCATGGTGCCAGCTTACACGCAGGTACCCGACAGTGGTAGATTGGACCAGCCGGCAGCCGGGACTGACCCGGACTGCCCGGCACGGTACACTGTCTGCAAGACATCCAAGGAGCAAACCCGTGAATCGAAACAACCCGGTGCGTGGCCCGTACCCAGCCACCCGCATGCGGCGTATGCGTCGTGATGACTTCTCGCGCCGGCTGATGCGCGAGACACGGCTGACCGCCGATGACCTGATCTACCCGGTATTTGTACTCGCAGGGGAGGGGCAGCGCGAAGCAGTCGAGTCCATGCCCGGTGTCGAACGCCTCAGTATCGACCTGCTGCAGGAAGAGGCCGCCGCGATTCAAGCACTCGGCGTGCCTGCCATCGCCCTGTTCCCCGTAACGCCTGAGGATAAAAAATCAGAAGATGCCCGCGAAGCGTACAACCCCGACGGTCTCGCACAACGTGCCGTGCGTGCGCTCAAGGCGGCCCTGCCGGAACTCGGCGTCATTACCGACGTCGCACTCGACCCGTTCACCACCCACGGGCAGGACGGGCTGATCGACGACAACGGTTACGTGCTCAATGACGAGACCGTGGAGGTGCTGGTCAGACAGGCGGTCTCGCATGCGGAAGCCGGTGCCGACGTGGTGGCACCCTCGGACATGATGGACGGACGCATCGGTGCCGTGCGCAGCGCGCTCGAGGCCGGTGGCTTTCGCAATACACGCATCCTGGCCTATGCCGCCAAGTATGCCTCGGGTTTCTACGGCCCGTTCCGCGATGCCGTCGGCTCGGCGGCCAGCCTCGGTGGCGGCGACAAGTACAGTTACCAGATGGACCCTGCCAACAGTGACGAGGCCCTGCACGAGGTCGCGCTCGACCTGGAGGAGGGCGCCGACATGGTCATGATCAAGCCGGGCATGCCCTATCTCGACATCGTGCGCCGCGTGAAGGACAGCTTCGGTACACCGACGTTTGTCTACCAGGTCAGCGGTGAATACGCCATGCTGAAGGCGGCCGCACTGAACGGCTGGCTGGACGAACGTGCCGTGGTGATGGAGTCGCTGTTGTCCATCAAGCGCGCCGGCGCCGATGGTATCCTGACCTACTTCGCGAAGGACGTCGCGCAGTGGCTGGCTAAATAAAACCAGCCACAGAGATCACAGAGTAATAAATAACATCCAGCAAATGTCATTCTCTGTGATCTCTGTGGCAAATGATTTTGTATAAACACATCAAATGACCGACCACTATGCCGTTATGGGTAACCCGATTGCCCACAGCAAGTCGCCCCGGATCCATACCCTGTTTGCCGAGCAGACCGGCGAGCAGATCGACTACCGCGCCATCCTTGTCGAACCGGACGGTTTTGCCGGGGCCGTTGACGAATTCGGCAAGGGCGGCGGCAAGGGACTGAACATCACCGTGCCGTTCAAGGAACAGGCCTGGTCGCTGGCCGGCATTTGCAGCCCGCGTGCCGAACTGGCCGGTGCGGTGAACACACTGTCGCTCGCACAGGACGGCGAGCTGCGCGGCGACAATACCGACGGGGCGGGACTGGTACGCGACCTGTTGCACAATCATGGCGCCACGCTCGCCGGGCGGCGCATCCTGCTGCTCGGTGCCGGCGGTGCCGCACGGGGTGTACTGGAACCGCTGCTCGCGGAACAGCCTGCCTTGCTGGTGATCGCCAACCGCACGGCAAGCAAGGCCGTGGAGCTGGCCCGGCGGTTTTGCGATCTGGGACACACGGAAGGCTGCGGACTTGACGACGTGGCCGGTCAGCCATTCGATGTCCTCATCAACGCGACCGCGGCCAGCCTGTCCGGCGAGGTCCCCGCCATCGCGGGTGATACGGTTACACCGGCAAGCTGGTGCTATGACATGATGTACGGCGACAGGCCGACGGCCTTCATGGAATGGGCCAGCGCACAGGGCGCCACGCACGTAATGGACGGGCTGGGCATGCTGGTGGAACAGGCAGCGGAATCGTTTTATATCTGGCGCAACGTGCG
>JABDRC010000137.1 GCA_013041945.1 Halobacteria archaeon | reverse complement strand
GCAATAAAGCTGCTGCGTGCTGTTTTAGCGAGGGCAGATAATGCCAGGCAGCAAGCAGGGCAACACTGTTTACCGCCAGTGCAAAACCGCCTTCGAACAGGCCGAAGCGCAGGTTGATTGAAAACGGTGGTGCGATGCCTGCGGTTTCGATATCGATGGAGGGGGCGCCGTTAATGATCGCTAACAGGTTCAGACCCGCTATGGCCACCATGGCAGCGAGGGCCGCGAGGAATACCAGGATCGCCGAACCGCGGTGTGCACGGTCGAACAGCGGCACCAGGAAGCCTGCGCCGAGCGCGATGACATAGATGCCCAGTGGATGAAGCAATACGTCGGATAGCAGGGCGTTCATCCTTTCGACTCCGTGCACTCGTCGATCATCAGTGTGCCGCGTGCTTTATAAATGCGTACCGCGAATGACAGCATCACCGCGGTGACGCCGAGGCCGATGACGATGGCGGTCAGCACCAGTGCCGATGGCACCGGGTCGACGACGCGGTTGACCGCGTCGGCCATGGGTACCGCATCATTGATGATCGGTGCGGTGCCGCCGGTGACATAACCGATGGAAACCATGACCATGTGGATGCCGGTATCCGTCAGCGAGAAGCCGATGATCATGCGGATCATGTTGCGCTGCGTGAGCATGCCCCACAGTCCAACCAGCACCAGGACCAGGCCGCTGCAAAGTACAATCAGGGAAATCGGGAAATCAGCCAGCAAACTCATAATGGCCCGGTGTCCTCCTTGCGGAATCGGTCGAGTACCGCGCTGAGCTCGAAGCCGACCTTGAGACCGACAAAGACGTAGATCAACGGGATGGCGCCGGCGCTGAACAGTGTGCCATAGGCGCCGAGGTCCATAATTCGGTTGTCGAGGAAGCCACCGGCCAGCACTACACCGAGTACGCCGACGATGACATAACTGAAGCCGGACAGCGATTCGATGACGGCGATCATCAGTCGGCTGATGTGCGATTCGGGTAAAGCCAGCAGCAGGAACATGGTGCCGGAGGCGATGATGGCGCCGCCCTGGAAACCGCCGCCGGGTGACAGGTGGCCATTGAGAAATACGTAGATGCCGAAGAGGATCACCATCGGCAGCAGCAGTTCGGTCGCGGTCTCGACAATCTCGCTGGCCGGCTTGTGCACACCCGCGGTTTCTTCCTCGCGGTCGCCCTGTTCCAGGTCTTCGTCATCTTCCTTGCGGCGGGTGCGTCGCAGCAGCAGGCCGACACCCGCGGCGGATATAAACAGCACGGTGACTTCACCCAGGGTATCCAGGCCGCGGTAGGTCACGACCACGGCGGTGACCAGGTTGGGTGCGCCGAGTTCACGCGGGCCATTGTCAGCGTAGTAATGCCCCAGTTTGGACAGCTCCGTGTTCTCTGTATAGTTCGTTGCGAGATTGAAAAACACCACCGCCATCAGCGCCAGCATCATGAAGATGAATATGCGCTTGATCATTCAGCCTGCTCCTTTGCGGTGTCATTATTATCAGCTTCAAGCTGGTCGATCACGGTTGTTTCTGTTTCCCGGGTACCGATGCTATGTGCGGCACGCGCCAGTGCATGCGATGACACCGGGTTGGTCAGCATCACGAAAAAAATCAGGATGATCAGCTTAAACGTCCATGACGGGTGCAGGAAGGCGATGCCGATCAGGATCATGATGGTGCCGAGCGTGGTGGCCTTGGTGCCTGTCTGGATGCGGTTGTAGGTGTCCGGCATGCGCAGCACGCCGAGCCCGGCCGAGAACAGGAACAGCGCACCGATGATCAGGAACAGGTTGCCGGCGATAACGAACACTAAATCGAACATGCTGCTCAATCACCGCCCTGCGTTTTACGTATCGCGTAGAGGAATATCATCGTGGTCAGCCCCGAGCCGATCGAGGCCTCGGTCATGGCGACATCCGGTGCAGCCAGTACCACGTAAACCACGGATGCAAACAGGCTGGCGAGTCCGGCGCTGATCACTGCGCTGAGCATGTTGTCGAGTGTCACCGCGAGCAGGCCGCTGATGAGGATGCCGGCACAGAGCACGATGGTCAGAAGCGTGATGACCGGTATGGACATAGGTATCGACATCTGCGTTCAGATCCCCTTTTCCAGGTAGCGCGCAACCGCGAGCACGCCGAGGAAGCTGAGCAGACCGTAGACCAGCGCGACATCGAGGTAGATGAAGCGATTGGCCTGGTGTGCCAGCAGCGCTATCAACGCGATCGTGACGATCGTCAGCAGGTCGATAGCGACGACGCGGTCGACGGTATCGGGCCCGATCACCAGGCGCACGATGCCGAACACGATGCTGAAAAATATCAGCAGCGCCGTAATAATGATCGTGATCTCGGTTAGTCCGGTATCAGCCATAAACCACCTTCAGGTATTTTTCGAAGCGGGCGGAGATTTCTTCTGTCGCGGCGACAGGGTCGGTCGCGCTGACATTAATCCAGTGAATGAACAGCGAATCGTCCTTTATATCCACGACCAGCGTGCCCGGGGTCAGGGTGATGGAATTGGCCAGCGCCAGTCGACCGATCGGCGATTTTAAACTGGTCTTGATCTCGACGATGCCGGGCTCGATATCGATGCGCGGCGAAAATACCAGGCGCATGACATTGAGGTTGGCCTTGGTCAGCTCTGTAAGGAATACGGCCAGGTACATCAGGTAATAAAGCATTACTTTCGGCGACCAGCGGATTACGCTGTAAACGCGGGCAAACGATGCGAATGCCAGCGCAATCGCGGCCGATATGACAATACCTGTTATCAATACGTCGAACGCAAGCGTGCCATTGGCGATCACCCAGATAAGTAACAGCGTTATCCAGAGATTGAGAAACTGCAGCGTTATATTTCTTGTTTTTTGCATCGGACGCGAGTCTACTCTGATGGCGGAATAAATGAAATCATCTGGAGCAATACTATGTAAAAAAAGATGATCTGTTGACCTGCGTCAACAATATATTTGTACAAATAACGGCAGCGATCATGACCAGTTATTACGCGTTTATATCCAGCATGCACCAGGCTTAAGCATGGTGTTCCAATAAAGTGCAGAAATTCATCTCAGCGCCATTATAAAGAGCATTTTCAGCTATATATACAAGACCCGTGCCAATTTTATCTATATAAAAACAGTACGGATATTTAAGGTTTGTCATGGGCTTTCGATGAACAGCTGTCATATCTTTGTAACATCTGAATAATGACATCCTGTAATATTCAGCAACGAAAAAAGGAAAGCGCGATCCTGGCTGTTTTTATTTCCGGTTTCATATTGAATGAAAACAGACATAATGATAACGGCAGCAGCTGCACGGATCGTATTTCCTGTATAACAATCAACAAAGAGAACCTGGAAGTATGGAAAAGGCAGACATTGGTTTAATTGGGCTGGCGGTGATGGGGCAGAACCTGGTTCTGAATATGGCCGACCACGGATATCGTGTTGCAGTGTTCAACCGCACAACCAGCAAGGTGGACGAGTTTATCAACGGACCGGCGCAGGATAAAAACATCGTCGGAACCCACACGGCGGAAGAACTGGTGGCGTCACTGCAGAGTCCGCGCAAGATCATGCTGATGGTCAAGGCAGGTGAAGTGGTTGACCGTTTCATCGATATGCTGGTGCCGCTGCTCGAACCGGGAGATGTCATCATCGATGGCGGCAATTCATATTATCCGGACACGACCAGGCGCACCGCCTACCTTAGAGAAAAGGGCCTGCGTTTTATCGGCACCGGGATTTCCGGCGGAGAGGAGGGTGCGCGTCATGGACCGTCGATCATGCCCGGGGGCGACCCTGAGGCATGGCCGCTGGTGAAGGAGATTTTTCAGTCGATCGCCGCAAAAGTGGACGGTGTACCCTGCTGCCAGTGGGTCGGGCAGGACGGCGCCGGCCACTTCGTCAAGATGGTACACAATGGCATCGAGTACGGTGACATGCAGCTGATCTGCGAAGCCTATGCACTGATGGAGCATGCACTGGGCATGGACTGCGACCGCATGCACCAGGTATTCAGGCAATGGAACAGCGGCGTGCTCGATTCCTACCTGATCGAAATCACCGCCGACATCCTCGCGATGAAAGATGAAGATGGTGATGCGCTGGTCAATAAAATACTCGATACCGCGGGCCAGAAAGGCACCGGCAAGTGGACCGGTATCAATGCGCTCGACCTGGGTGTGCCGCTGACCCTGATTGGTGAGGCCGTCTTTGCACGGGTACTGTCATCATTGAAGGATGAGCGTGTGCGCGCCTCTGCAATACTCGGGCCGCGTCCGGATAAATCAGTGACAGGCAGCGAGGAAGACAACATCAGGGCGCTGCACGATGCCCTGTATGCGTCGAAAATCATTTCCTATGCCCAGGGTTTCATGCTGATGCGCGAAGCGGCAAAAGAGCAGGGCTGGGATCTCAACTACGGCGAAATTGCACTGATGTGGCGCGGCGGCTGCATTATCCGCAGCACCTTCCTCGGCAACATCAAGGCGGCTTACGATGCCAACCCGCAACTGGAAAACCTGGCACTGGATGCATTCTTCACCGATGCGCTTAAAACGGCAGAAGCCGGCTGGCGCAATGCCGCGGTGCTGGCCGTGCGCAACGGCATTCCGGCGCCGGCGTTTGTATCTGCTTTGTCATACTTCGACGGCTACCGCAGTGAACGCCTGCCGGCAAACCTGCTGCAGGCGCAGCGTGACTATTTCGGTGCGCATACCTATGAACGCGTCGACAGACCGCGTGGTGAATACTTCCATACCGACTGGACCGGAAGCGGTGGCAAGGTGGCATCAACCACCTACGAAGTTTAAATCTGTTGAATCCTTATTTAGCCGCGAATTACGCAAAAGGCGCAAAATTGATGATAATAAAACTTTGGTTTTGCTTTTATCGCGGTCTTTGCGTGTTTCGCGGCAAGTTGGTTTTTACCGGTTTATGCAAAATGTAATCAACTGGATTACATTAAAGCGGTGTTGATCTTGTTGTATCGTCCGTGCTTCAATACCCGCTTTTCAGATCATCTCAAGGC
>JABDRC010000134.1 GCA_013041945.1 Halobacteria archaeon | reverse complement strand
ATGAGCCGCTGGTATTGCCGGAACGCATTGCCTTGCCCGTCGAGATCGTGCTGCAGAACCTGTTGATAGATGACGCAGAGATTGTCACGGCACCCGGGGCGGATGTCCTGTCTCTGGATTCGCTGGTGCTTGCTGCCACCTGGCGTAACACACACCTCGATGTCACGGAGCTTGAGCTGCGCCGCCCGGACCTCAGTGTCGAGGGCGCTGCCACACTGGATACGCAGGATGACTACCCGCTCAGCGGTGACCTGCGCACGCAGCTGACGCTCCCGGGCTATGCGCCGGTGCAGGGCGAAACGCGCCTGTCCGGCAGTCTGCGCAAGCTGCAGCTCGAGCAGCTGCTGGCGCCGCCCTATGCACTGCAGGCAAGCGTGTTCCTGAACGAGCCGCTGGCGGGCCTGTCGCTCGATGCCAGCGTCAGTCTGCAGGACACCGATCTGCCGGCGATCAATACAGCCTGGCCGGCCATGCGCCTGGCGGGCACACTGACGGCCAGTGGCCCGCCCGATGCACTGCAGCTGAATGGAACGGTCGACCTGCGCGATACCATGGCGGCCACACTGCAGCTGGTGTTCGCCGGCAAGCTGCAGCCGGACATATTGCAGCTCGATACTCTCCAGCTCGACTCCCCGGGCCGACCGGCGCGGCTGGATGCGCAGGGCAGTATCGGTTTCGGCGCACAGCCGGCTTTTGATTTCCAGGCAGAGTGGCGCGCACTGGCCTGGCCACTGGAAGGTGCCGCCGAGTACGAGAGTCAACAGGGACACTTTACGCTGACCGGCACACCCGATGCCTACCGCCTGGATGCGAGCGGTGACCTGAAGTACCAGGATCTACTGGACGGGCAGCTGGCCGTGCGTGCACGCAGCGGCAGCGAGCCGGGCAGCTGGCAGATCGAGACGGCCAGCTTGTCGCGCGGTACCGCCCGGCTCAGTGCTGCCGGTCTGGTCGGCAGCCGTTATGATCTCGACTGGCAGGTGGAGGCGCCGCGCGTTGCCGATTTGTCACCGCAGGCCTCGGGCAGTCTGCGTGGCAGTGGCAGACTGGCCGGCAGTGTACCCGCACTGTCCGTCACTGTGCGCGCACAGGGATCGGCGATCGGCTTCCAGCAGCATCGTATCGGGTCGCTTGCCGTCGATGGCGATATCCAGCTGGCCGACGACCGTGCCTCCCGACTGCAGGCCGCGCTCGGTGATGCGCTGCTTGCCGGCACCCGCGTGTCGCGCCTGGACATCAGCGGCAGGGGCACGACGGCACAACATACCCTCGAACTCGCGCTGGACTCCGATCGCGGCACGGCGGACCTCGGTGCGACTGGCCGCTGGGATGGCACCACCTGGCGCTTCGGCCTGCAGCAGGGCAGGCTGGCCTATCCGCAGCTGGTGCCCTGGCAACTGGAGCAACCGCTTGCCGGCGAGCTGTCGCGCGCAGCGGGCCTGCAGCTGGCGGAACATTGCTGGGTTGCCGATGAGGCACGCGCCTGCGGACGTTTTGCCGGCACCCTCGCGGCTTACAGCGGTACCTTCTCGCTGACGCAACTGCCGCTGACATACTTTTCGGCATTACTTCCCCGCAAGCCCGTACTCGACGGGGCCATCCAGGTGCGCGGAGATATCGGCAAGGACAAGGGGGGCATTGCCAGGGCCAATGTCCGTCTCGATAGTACACCGGCCACCTTGCGTCTGCCGCAGCAGGATACCGACGAGCCCTGGGAGCTCGCCTTTGCCCCCGGGGAGGCGGCGTTCACGCTGGTAAAGGACAGGGTTGAGCTGTTGGTCAACCTGCCGTTTGCAACCACCGGGGGTGGCATGAATGCAAAGGTCCTGATGGGCATGCCCGCCAACGGCGATTGGCTGCAGGGCAGGCTGGAAGGCGAGCTGGCAGTGCTCTGGCCCGACATCGGCCCCGCCGCCAGCTGGCTGCCCGAGGTGGATATGCTGAGCGGCCGCCTCGAGGGCCGCATGCAGATTGCCGGTACACCCGCCGCACCGCAGCTGCTCGGGCAACTGGCACTGACCGGCGCCGGGGCGACCCTGGTGACGCCCGGCCTGGTGCTTGAGGAGGTCAACCTGGAACTGAGCGGGCAGCCGACCGGCGAGGTGCGGGTCGCTGCGGCGCTGCGTTCCGGGGGTGGCACGCTGAACGGTGACGGGGCGCTCAACCTGCTCGAACGCAGGGCCGCACTGACGCTGCGCGGGGACCAGTTCCAGGTTATGAACCTGCCGGAGGCGCAGATCTACGCCTCGCCGGACCTGCAGCTGGCCATGGATGCGGAACAGATCCAGGTAAGCGGCCAGATCGATGTGCCGCGCGCACAGCTGCGCCCGCGCAAGCTGCCGGCCTCGGCCGTCAGCGTCTCCTCCGACCAGGTGCTGGTCACCGGGGAAGCAGTGGATGCGGCGCAGACACCGTACACCGTGACCGCCCGGATCAGGGTGGTCCTGGGAGAGGCGGTCGACATCGACGGCTTCGGACTGAGCGGCAAGCTGCGGGGCGATGTGTTGCTGGTGGACCTGCCGGCGCAGCCGGCCAGTGCCACGGGCGAGGTGTCTATCAGCGACGGCCGCTATGCTGCCTACGGCCAGAAACTCAGCATCCGCACCGGCCGGTTGTTGTTTGCCGGGGGCGCGGTTACAAAGCCCGGTCTTGATATCGAGGCCGTGCGTAGACCCGCCCCCGATGTGCTGGTCGGTATCAAGGCGCGCGGCAGCATACAGGCACCCAGGTTCACGGTCTTTTCCGAGCCGTCCATGTCGGAATCCGCCAGATTATCCTGGCTGGTGCTGGGGCGACCGCTCGAGCGTGGTGCATCCGACAGCGAGCGCTCCTCCATGCAGGCGGCGGCCCTGATGCTGGGGCTGGGCGGCGGTGAGTCGATCGGCAAGGCGGTCGGCGAACAGCTGGGGTTCGACGAGGTGTCGATTGGCACTCAGGCGGGCGAGGACGAGACCCAGGCCTCGCTGCTGGTCGGCAAGTACCTGACGCCGGAGCTGTTTGTCAGCTACGGTATCGGTCTGTTCGAGCCGGTGTCCACACTGCGCCTGCGCTATGCCCTGTCCAGTCGCTGGAAACTGGTCGGTGAGGCGAGCGTGCTCGGTTCATCGGCCGACCTGTTGTACGAGATCGAGCGTCGCTAGCAGCAAGGCTGTGCGCGTATGCCGCGTGTCACAGGACACCGGTCATTGGCGCCTGCGCCCCCTGGCAACCGGTTTGACACAGCTCAGTTTGCAGCTGGCCACGGTGGTGCTGATGGCGTCGATGACCTTGGGTCGCGGAAAGGAAACACGCCAGGCCAGCGCCACCGTGCGGGTCGGGACCGGCCGCGCAAAGCGACGGATCGACAGCAGTCGCTGCGAATAACGATCCGCACCGGCGGCCGTGCACGGCAGTACCGTGATACCGAGACCCGAGACCACCATGTGTCGGATGGTCTCCAGTGACCCACCGGCGACCGTGTTCGAGAGATCGTCCCGCAAGCCGGGTTTCGGCAGGCAGGCCGGACAGGCCTCCAGTACCTGGTCACGGAAACAGTGGCCGGCGCCCAGTAACAGGACCGACTCGTCCTCCAGCATGACTGACTTGATGGTCTTGCGCTGTGTCAGCGGGTGAGCGGCGGGCAGCAGAACGACAAACGGTTCTACATAAAGTGGCAGGGTCAAAAGGCCCGGGTCACCGAACGGCAGCGAGATGATGATGACGTCCAGGTCGCCGCGCTTGAGTTGTTCGGCCAGTACCGCCGTGTAGTTTTCCTCGATCACCAGCGGCATGTCGGGGGCCTGCCTGCGCAGGCGAGGTATGAGCTCGGGAAACAGATAGGGCCCGATGGTGTAAATGGCGCCGATCCTGACCGGACCGGCCAGCTGGTCCTTGCCCTGCGCTGCCGCCTGTTTGACACCTTCGGCCGCCTCCAGGGTACGCTGCGCCTGCTCGATGATGCGTTCACCGACCGGTGTGACGGAGATGTCACCGGACTGGCGCTCGAACAGCTGGACGCCCAGCTCTTCCTCCAGCTTCTTGATGGCGATACTCAGCGTCGGCTGGCTGACGAAGCAGCTGCTGGCGGCCCGACCGAAGTGTTTTTCGCGGGCGACGGCGACGATATAGCGAAGTTCGGTGAGCGTCATGTAGTTGCCACTGATAGTAAATATTAATGACGGAGTATATATGAATAATTCTTGTAAATCGCCTGACAGTCAGGGAATGTGGTTATTGATCCAGGCTATCGCCCTTATTGCGAGTTTTTTCTGGCGCGCCATGTCTATTCGACTTATATTCTGGCCACGATCTGATTTCATCAAGTATGTGTATCATCACGCCTGTTATCGCAAACAACTGAGTAAGGAGGGGTTACCGTAATGCCAGGGAAAACAAAATTCGCCGCTGCGCTGGTCGCAGCCATCGTGTCAGCACCGCTGTTCTCAAACCCGGTAAGTGCCACGGGCATGGCCAAGTCGAACCAGTTCTGGTGGCCGGAATTGCTGGACCTGGAGCAGCTGCGCGCGCACGATGCCAGGTCCAATCCCTATGGTGAAGACTTCGACTACGCCAGGGCCTTTGCCAGCGTCGATCTCAAGGCCCTGAAGGCCGACATCGACAAGGCACTGACCACCTCGCAGGACTGGTGGCCAGCCGACTGGGGCCACTACGGCGGCCTGATGATCCGGATGGCGTGGCACAGTGCCGGCACCTACCGCGTGCATGACGGGCGTGGCGGCGCGGACGGCGGTCAGCAGCGTTTCGAACCGCTCAATAGCTGGCCGGACAATGCCAACCTGGACAAGGCGCGCCGCATACTGTGGCCGGTCAAGCAAAAGTACGGTCGCAATGTCTCCTGGGCTGACCTGATGATCCTGGCCGGCAACGTCGCGCTGGAATCGATGGGCTTCGAGACCCTTGGTTTTGCCGGAGGGCGCGTCGACGACTGGGAAGCCGACCTGGTGTACTGGGGCCCCGAGACCGAGATGCTGGGCAATGACAAGCGCTTCGACAAGGAAGGTAAACTGGAAAAGCCGCTCGCTGCCTTGCACATGGGCCTGATCTACGTGAATCCGGAAGGCCCCAGCGGCAATCATGATCCCGTGTCCGCCGCGGCTGATATTCGCAAATCGTTCGGCCTCATGGCGATGAACGATGAAGAGATCGTCGCATTGATCGCCGGCGGTCACACGCTCGGCAAGGTCCACGGTGCCGTAAAGGCCGACTGTGTTGGACCGGAGCCGGCTGCGGAAGCACTCGAGGAGCAGGGCCTCGGCTGGAAGAACAAGTGCGGCAAGGGCAACGCGGAAGACACCATGACTTCCGGTCTGGAAGGTGCCTGGACCCAGACGCCGACTGCCTGGTCGGTCCTTTACCTGGATAACCTGCTCCGCTTCGAGTGGGAAAAGACCAAGTCACCGGGTGGCGGCACGTTGTGGGTGCCGAAGGACAAGAGTGCGCACACGGCAGTACCGGACGCACACGTGAAAGGCAAGCGTAACCCGCCAGTCATGCTGACGACCGACATGTCGCTGAAGATGGACCCGGGTTTCCGCAAGATCTCCGAGCGTTTCCTGAAGAATCCGAAGGAATTCGACCAGGCCTTCGCCCGTGCCTGGTTCAAGCTGACCCACCGGGATCTCGGCCCGCGCGCCCGCTACGTTGGCAGCGAGGCACCCGAGGAAGTATTTATCTGGCAGGACCCGGTGCCGGCAGCCGAGTACAAGGTGACGGCCAGCGAGGCCGGGAGCCTGAAGGCCGCGATCCTGAAAAGCGGTCTGACTGTGCCGGAACTGGTGCGGGCAGCATGGGCATCGGCATCGACCTTCCGCGGTTCAGACATGCGCGGCGGTGCCAGCGGTGCACGCGTGCGCCTGGCCCCGCAGAAGGACTGGGCGGTGAACGATCCGCAGGAGCTGGAGAAGGTGCTGGGCAAGCTGGAGCAGGTTCGCAAGGACTTCGGCAAGAACGTCTCTATGGCCGACCTGGTCGTGCTGGGCGGTGCCGCGGCGATCGAGAAGGCCGCGGCCGATGCCGGTCACAAGGTGAAGGTGCCATTCAGGTCCGGGCGTGGCGACGCATCGCAGGAGATGACCGACGTGGCATCGATCGCGTTACTCGAACCGACCGCGGATGCCTTCCGCAACTACTATACCGGTGCAAGTTACGGTTCACCAACGGAGATGCTGGTTGAAAAGGCTGACCTGCTGACCCTGACCGTGCCGGAAATGACTGCGCTGGTCGGCGGCATGCGTGCCCTCGGCGCGAATGCCGGCGGTTCGAAGCATGGCGTGTTCACAAGCAAGCCGGGGACCCTGAACAACGACTTCTTCGTCAACCTGCTCGACATGTCTACGAAATGGGAGAAGTCGAAGACCGACGGCGTCTACAACGGACTTGACCGCAAGACCGGTAAGGCTAAGTGGACGGCCACGCCCGTGGACCTCATCTTTGGGTCGCAATCCGAGCTGCGCGCCGTAGCCGAGGTCTATGCATCCGAGCAAGACAAGTTCGTGAAGGACTTCGTCGCCGCGTGGACCAAGGTGATGACGCTCGACCGGTTCGATCTCTAATCGATCGAGTAAATGCTGCAAATGAAACGCCCCCGTCAGGGGGCGTTTTCTTATGAGTACAGGAGCGCAGGCATGCGCGAACAAGTTGATGGCCGTTCACGGACACCGTTACACCCTGTGTATCTTGCACTGCGTGACAGTTTCGCTGGCTGGCCGGCACTTGTAAAAAACTATAGTTATGTTCATGCTGCGCGGTCAGATATACTTTAAAAAAACTAGCAGTCACAAGATACAATGGTCATGAAACAGACTTGGATTTTCGCAGTGATGTCACTGTTAACCACAATGAGTGGCTTTGCTGATCAATCATCCACCACCGAACTGCAACCTTTAGGCAAGGGATCTGCTCCGGTCTGTTCGACCAACATGCGAGTGGCCCCGGAATTTTCCAGCATTGGTGACGACGCGATGCACGATATTCTGCTGGGCAAGAGGTTAAGTTCAGAACAACCTGGATTCATTACAGAGATTCTGGCGCACCGGGAATCAGCGTGGATTGTCGATGTTTACATACCAGATACGACAGCAATGTATGGCCCGGCCAGCGGCAGGCAGATGCCCGTGCTCGCATATATCACCTATCCTTGCGCGCACAATGCGCCGGGCGACAAATACCCATTTCCTTACCATGACGCACGCTACGGCATGTTTGAAAACATGCTGTCGGCAGGCGCTGATCCGGTGTTTGCTGATGCTAATGCACGCTATCCATTGATTGTGCTGTCCCACGGTAGCTCATCGCACGGGATTTATGACGTGGCGCATGCGCAAGATCTAGCACGCCACGGTTATATTGTGGCGGTTCTGTTTTACGGTGATGACCGGGCTGCTGATCCAGCCACCGAAAACAGTCATCTGGGGTTTATGAGGCCGTTGTTTACCAAAGCAGTCATTGATTCACTTGTGGTAAGCCAACAGTTTGGCAAACATATTGATGCCGATAAGATCGGTGTTTCCGGTCACAGCTTTGGCGGCTTCACCGCGCTGGCCCTCGCCGGAGGTCCGGTCGAGGGGAATACCGAATCGGTGAGCGATGCCCGGGTTAAAGCCGCAGTTCTCGCCGCACCCTGGATGGGGCACCCCGAGGAAGGTCGCGACGTATTTCCTTTTGGGCCGGAAAACAGGGAGCTTAAACGAGTCAACGTTCCAGTGCTCTGGTTTTACGGTACCAAAGACTCGATAAACCAACCCCGTTTTATTGTTGACGCCGCCGGAAAGACATCCGGGCCAGGCTACATTATCGAGCTGGTGGACCAACCTCATGTCTTCGAAGGTCCGTCATGGGCAGACCGCAATGCATGGGAGCTACTTTTTTTCAACGCATATTTGAAAGACGATGCGAGTGCTTTTAACTCACTCAAGCGTGGAAGCTCAATGAAGGGCGGAAACGCAGATGCGCAGCTCTTCGACCATCAAAAGTAAGAGGGACCCAAGTACATGACCCGCTGAAATACAGCAATAGCCGCATTAAAGTCGGCTTTGGTTCGGCAGTAGTCTTTAAGCGATTGTTCGTATCAGCTATAACGAAACGACCGGTACCGGCCACATTCGGACCTTCGGTAGAATCAGAAAACCCCGCAGAGCGGGGTTCCTGTATTTCCTAGATCGGCCAGAACCAGACCTTCCATAAATATAGGAGATCCTGCTAATAGGAGGTTTCCTAGATCGACCAGAACCCACAAATCATCAACTGCCAGTAAAGGAGGGTAACGCAGGACTTCATGGTGCTCCCATATAGCTAGAGTACATCGTTTAGCAATCACGCT
Source organism: Halobacteria archaeon (assembly GCA_013041945.1). Classification (GTDB taxonomy): domain Bacteria; phylum Pseudomonadota; class Gammaproteobacteria; order UBA9214; family UBA9214; genus UBA9214. The sequence continues at coordinate 55 of JABDRC010000134.1, read as the reverse complement.
GAGCGAGTCCCAGCAACACCTTGACTACTACAAGTATGGATATGTAGTCTTATAG
>JABDRC010000120.1 GCA_013041945.1 Halobacteria archaeon | reverse complement strand
ATCGCTGAGCGGCTTGCCGTTCTCGTCATGCGAGGGTGCGCGCTTGCGCAACGGTTCCGATGCATCGTTGAATTCTACGGATAATCTGGGCAGGCTCATGGTCAGGGTTGGCGGCGACAGTACTGCCGATAATAACGGCAAAACACGCCGGCATCACGACCGGACTCACCTCAGTCATAGAATATCCTTGATAATCAGCCAGTAGCGACTATCGCATCGCTGACGCGCTGCAGCCGGCTGCGCACTTCGGCGGCCAGGTCTTCCACGCCCGCCATGTCCACCAGGCCGAGCACCGCGGCCGGATCCATGAAACCGACCGTGATGGAACCGTCCTCTTCCTCGCGCAATATCACGTTGCACGGTAGCAGCAACCCGATATCCGGATCGGCATTGATGGCCTGGTTGGCCAGCTGTGGATTGCAGGCGCCCAAAATGAGATACGGTCTGCGATCGACGTCAATCTTCTTTTTCAGGGTGGCGGCGACATCGATTTCGGTCAGCACACCGAAACCTTCCTTCTGCAACTCGGCGGTCACCTTGTCGCGAATAGACAGCATGTCGCCCTGCAGTGAAACGTTGAATCCGTACATGTCTAACTCCTGCTGCTTCTGCTTAGATAAATTTCAATCCGTCAGCCGCACCTCGGCCTCACGGTACTTGTCTGCGGTACGGGCTATGATATCGGCCGGCAGGTGCGGACCGGGCGGGGTCTTGTCCCAGTCGACCGACTCCAGGTAATCGCGCACAAACTGCTTGTCAAAACTTGCCGGGCTGGTACCGGGCCGGTAACTGTCGGCCGGCCAGAAACGCGATGAATCCGGCGTCAGCACCTCATCGATGAGCACAAGCCTGCCTTCGGCATCGAGCCCGAACTCGAACTTGGTGTCGGCAATAATGATGCCGCGCTCAAGTGCATAGGCGGCGCAGGTCGTGTAGATGCGAAGGCTGACATCGCGCACCTGTGCAGCCAGTGCCGCACCGATCAGTTCGCAGGTCCTGTCGAAATCGATGTTTTCATCATGCGCTCCTGCCGCGGCCTTGGTCGAGGGCGTGAAGATCGGTTCGGGCAGACGGTCTGCCAGCTGCAGGCCTGCCGGCAGGCCGATCCCGCATACCGTACCGGTGCGCTGGTAATCCTTCCAGCCGGAGCCGATCAGGTAGCCGCGAACGATCGCCTCCACGGGCAGTGCATCCAGTTTTTTTACGACCACGGCGCGGCCCTCGACCTCGGCACGCTCGGCGGCATCCGGCAGTACCTCCTCGAGCGGCATGTCCACGAGGTGGTTGGGTACGACATTGCGCGTCAGCCGGAACCAGAAATTGGACACCGACGTGAGCACGGCACCCTTGCCCGGTATCGGTTCCGGGAGTACCACGTCGAAGGCGGACAGGCGGTCGGTCGTAACGATCAGCAGTCGGTCATCACCGACAGCATAGACATCGCGCACCTTGCCGCGCACCAGTAGCGGCAGGCTCTTTATGTTGGACTCATACAGGGTATCCGGCATCAGTGACTCCGGCGGGCCGCCAGGTATAAAAGGCGGCATTGTACAGGATGGAAGGGGGCGGGAATATCACCCTGTCCGGCCATTTCAGCCGGCAAAATCCACTGCATTCAGCGGGATTGATGCTAGAATGGTTTGCCTCGTGTACACCAAGCGGGCATAAATAATGAGTGAAACACCACGCGTCGGTCTGGTCATGGGCAGCAACAGCGACTGGGATGTCATGCAACATGCCGGTGACATGCTGGGTGAGCTGGGTATAGCTTATGAGTCCCGGGTCGTATCGGCCCACCGCACACCTGACCTGTTATTCGAATACGCCACGGGCGCACGGCAACGCGGACTCGCGTGCATCATTGCCGGCGCGGGCGGCGCCGCCCACCTGCCGGGAATGCTGGCAGCCAAGACGACCCTGCCGGTACTGGGCGTGCCGGTGCCTACGCGCTACCTGAAAGGCATGGATTCGCTGCTGTCCATCGTGCAGATGCCCAAAGGTGTGCCGGTCGCCACCTTTGCCATCGGCGAGGCCGGTGCCGCCAATGCCGCATTGTATGCGGCTGCCATCCTGGCCACTTGTGACAACGCCCTCGCCGGGCGTCTCGACCAGCACCGCGAAGACCTGCGCAGCATCGTTCTCGGCATGCAGCTGCCGCCGCAATCATGATTTTGCCGGGCGCGACACTCGGCGTGCTGGGCGGCGGTCAGCTGGGCCGCATGTTCACACTTGCCGCCATTACCATGGGATACCGTGTCGTCGTGCTGGACCCCGACCCGCACAGTCCCGCCGGCCATATCGCCGACCAGCACATCCAGGCCAGTTATCGCGACCATGCTGCATTGCAAATGCTGGGAGACGAGTGCAACGCCATCACCACCGAGTTCGAGAATGTGCCGGCCGACAGCATGGAATTCCTGGAGCAGTTATGCCAGGTGAGGCCGAACGCAGAGGCCGCACGTATCGCCCAGGACCGCATTCGCGAAAAGACCTGGCTGCAGGAAATCGGGCTGCCCACCGCACCCTTTGCTCCCGTCTATGAAGCGAATGATCTCGACGATGCCCTGTCGGGGCTTGCGACACCGCTGTTGCTCAAAACCGCATCCATGGGCTACGACGGCAAGGGCCAGGTAAAGGTCACCAGCCTGGACGATGCCTATGCCGCCTTCAGCACGCTCGGCGACACACCCTGTGTACTGGAGAAAATGGTCGAACTCGAGCGCGAAGTATCGGTCATCCTCGCGCGCGGTGCCGATGGCCATACCGTTGTTTACCCGGTCGGGGAAAACAGGCACCGTAACGGCATCCTGGATACCACCATCGTGCCTGCCATGATTACAGACGAAATGAGCGCCGAGGTAACCGGCATGGCCACCCGGCTGGCGGATGCCATGGACTACTGCGGCGTGCTGGCCGTGGAGTTTTTCTGCACCCCCGACGGCGAACTCCTGATCAACGAAATTGCAACCCGGCCACACAACAGCGGACATTACACCGTCGATGCCTGTGCAACATCCCAGTTCGAGCAGCAGGTGCGGGTCATGTGCGGATTGCCACCGGGCGATGTCAGTCTGCACTCGCCCGTGGTCATGACGAACCTGCTGGGCGATATCTGGGCCGGGGGCGAACCGGCATGGGAGACCATACTCAGGCAGCCGCGCGCGCGCCTGCACCTGTATGGCAAGCGCGAGGCGCGCGCCGGCCGTAAAATGGGCCACTTCAACTGTCTCGCCGCCTCGACGGATGCGGCCCTCGGAATCGTTGCGGGCATTCGCGAGACAATGGGATTCTGAACGGACCGTCTCCGCGGGCGATCGCATGCTGAACAGATTCATCGACCTGACAGCCGGCAACGTCAGTCATACAGAACGCCTGATATCCGGACTTGGCGGATGCGTCGCGATTTTTGCCATCTTTACCGTCAGTGACTGGTACCTGGGTACCCGGGATGTCCTGCTGCTGGTGCCGTCGATGGGCGCATCCGCGGTGCTGCTGTTTGCCGTACCGCACGGCGCCCTCTCGCAACCCTGGAACGTACTCGGCGGTCATCTCCTGTCCGCACTCATCGGTGTCGGCTGTTACCAGCTTGTGCCGCATTCATTCGTGGCGGCCAGCCTTGCCGTCGGACTCGCCATCAGCGCCATGTATTACCTGCGCTGCATTCACCCGCCCGGTGGTGCAACCGCGCTGACCGCCGTCATTGGCGGGGAATCGACCCACGCACTTGGTTATCAGTTCGTGCTCACACCGGTCCTGCTGAACGTCGTCATCATGTTGCTGGTGGCGGTGCTGTTCAATTTCGGTTTCCGCTGGCGCCGCTATCCCTCCATACCGGCCAGCCGCCATGCGCAGGCGCAACTCCCTGCCTCCGCGTCAGGCAGCCGTACCATTGACCATTCAGACCTGGTCGCCGCACTCGGCCAGATAGACTCGTTCATCGATGTCTCCGAACACGACCTGTTGCGCATCTACGAGCTGGCGACTGGCCAGGCCGTACATGAACGCTTCCCGACCGGGCGCATTTTCCCCGGTCACTATTACAGCAATGGCGCATCCGGGGATGACTGGTCGGTGCGACAGATCGTCGACGAGTCGAAGCATGCCGATCCTGCACGGGACATGGTCACATACAAAGTTGTTGCCGGACACGGAATACGCACATCCGGCACCCTGACACGCCGGGAATTCGCCGGCTGGGCTCTCCATGAAGTGGCATGCGACGGTGAAGACTGGCGGCATGTCAAATGACGTCCGCCCTGTACGCACAGTCAGGGAAGCAGGCCGGTGACGGAGAAGGTATCTTGCAAGGATCATCATGCTGCGCATTGTCAGGCCGGCATATAACCGGCAATCCTGACAGGCGGAGATCAGGGCCGTGAAGTTAGGCGGCATCGATTTAACCATCCCGCAGGTTGCCCTGCTGCTCGCCAACCTCTTGCCGGTATTCGGCGTATTGTTCATGGACTGGGACGTGGGCGGTATTATCGTCCTCTACTGGGCGGAAAACCTGGTGATCGGCCTCTACACCATCCTGAAAATGCTGGTCACCGGCGGTCCGGGTGCAATCGGCCTCGTCCTGTTTTTCTGCATTCATTACGGCGGCTTCTCGGTTGTCCATGGCATCTTCGTACTGAAACTGACGGAATTTGCAGGCATCAGTGCCATGCAGGCCACCGTCGAGAGCTGGCCGGGACCGCTGGTGCTGGTCGAAAAGCTCTATGACCTGGTCAGCAGTATTCTGGCCGCCGCACCGGACGAAATGCTGTGGGTGCTGCTGGCCATGGTCCTGAGCCACGGCGTGTCATTCCTGGTTTTGTTTATCGGCCAGGGAGAATTCCGGGAGACTACGGCATCGAGACTGATGCAGGCGCCCTACCGGCGTGTTGCAGTCCTGCATATCACGGTCATCCTTGGTGCATTTCTCATTGTCAAACTGGAGTCGCCCATGGGACTGCTGCTGGCGCTGGTTGCGCTCAAGACCGCAATGGATATCATCCTGCACAAGCGCTCACATGCAGAAAGACAATTGTCCAACCCTGAGTCGCAGCGGCAATCCCGGGGAGAATAGCGATGGAAATCGGCGGTCTTTTTGGTCTTCTGGTTCTGGCGGCCGATGTATGGGCCATACTCAATATATTCCAGAGTTCGTCAACCACCGGTGCCAGGGCACTGTGGATCATACTGGTGCTGGTCCTGCCGCTGCTCGGTGTCATCATCTGGTACTTTGCGGGACCGCGCGAGGCCTGAGGCGTTTTATCAGCGGATTCCTTCCATGACTGCAGGTAACGGGAACGACAGGCACGGACCCGGCATCCGGCTGCACCCGCCCGTCATCTACGCCATCGCACGCGAGGAACGCTATCTGGAGAAACTGTTCGGCCGTGACTATCTTGATTACAAGGCACGGGTGCGGCGCTGGCTCTAGCCATGAAATTTCTGAAAAGACTGTTTGCGAGCAGGGCCCGTCAACCGGCGGTCAATGAGGAAATCAGCCGGATCATCGACCGCTTCACCACAGCGACCATCATGGGCATCGACCGCGAGGACCTGGGGCGTTACCCGGCCAAACAACACAAGGTGATGGCTTTTCACTACGGTGCCATCGAATACCTGTGCAGGCAAAACGACCTCGATGAGGTGCAGACACTGGGTCTGTTCGTCGTGTTCATCGACAGGTATTTCAACATGCCGGTGGTCGAAACCGGCAGCATTACCGAGCGCCTGCAGGGCTTCCGTAACGAGCCTGAACAACGACGTTATCTCGAGGCCGGTATCGATGTTTTCAGGCGCTGGCACGAACAGGGCGAGCGGCGCGCCCCGCTTGACCTGGGACAGATGCTGAAATCCCCATGAGCTCACGTATGCTGAATGCGCTGTTGCGCGACGTGCGCGCCTGCCGCGAGTGCGAAGACGAGCTGCCACTAGGCCCGAATCCGGTACTGCGTGCAGCGCGCAGCGCGCGTATTCTGATCGTCGGGCAGGCCCCGGGTACCCGGGTGCATGCCAGTGGAATACCCTGGAATGATCCCAGCGGCGATCGCCTGCGTGACTGGCTGGGACTGGAACGAGAACAGTTCTACGACGAACGTGATATTGCGATTATCCCGATGGGATTCTGCTACCCGGGCAAGGGTAAATCAGGCGACCTGCCGCCGCGCGGGGAATGTGCACCACTCTGGCACGAACGCCTGCTCCAACAGCTTCCCGAGCTGCAGCTGCGCCTGCTCATCGGCAGGTATGCGCAGGACTACTACCTGGGAACGAAGCGCCGCTCGCTTGCAGATACCGTACAGGACTACCGCGCATTCCTGCCGGATTTTTTCCCTCTGCCGCACCCGTCACCGCGCAATATCCGCTGGTTCAGAAATCATCCCTGGTTCGAGACGGAGGTACTGCCGGTGTTGCGGGAACGTGTTGCCGCGATTCTTGACAGGTAGCAGTATCAGTATCGGGTATCACGGATACCGGCACTATGCGCACACATATGGCTCAGGGCATGGCGCAGGGATGCCGGTCAGCCATTCGACTTGCGCAGCTCGGCGACATCAATGTCAAACGGACTGTCAAGCGGCAACGGCACCTCGATGCCATACCCCTGTGCATAATCGACGCCGATCACGGCAAGCTTGTTGAATATTTCCATATCCTCGACAAACTCCGCAATGGTTTTAATACCCATGACGTGGCCGACATGATTGATGGAGGAAACCATCGCGAGGTCGACCGGGTCTTCGCAGACCCTCCTGACGAAGTTTCCGTCAATCTTCAGGTAATCGACCGGCAGCTCCTTGAGATATGAAAATGACGAAAGTCCACTGCCAAAATCATCCAGCGCAAAGCGGCAGCCATGGTACTGCAAGCTGTCCATCAGTCTGCGCGTGTTTGTCAGGTCGGAAATTACAGCTGTTTCGGTGATTTCGAAACACAGTATCTGCGGATCGATCCGCCAGCGGGTGATCTGATCCAGAATAAAATCAAACAGGCCTTCGTCACCCAGCGTGATACCGGACAGGTTGATGGCACACATGCCGGTCGAGACCCTGAGCAGATTATCATGGGCCAGTTGCTCGAGGGTATGGCTTATGACCCAGCGGTCGAGCGCCGGCATCAACTTGAAGCGTTCGGCTGACGGTATGAACAATCCCGGCGCCACGAGCTTGCCGCCGGGATCCTGCATGCGCACCAGCACCTCGTAGTGATGTCGTGTATCACTGCTGTCCTGCACCGGCACTATCGCCTGGCGAAACAGGGCAAAGCGGTCCTCGTCCAGCGCCCATGTGATGCGCGTCGCCCATTTCATCTCGCCCTTGCGGCTTGCCAGCGTTGCATCACGCCTTTCGAAGGCGTGAATACCGTTACGACCGTTTTCCTTCGCTATATAACACGCGATATCGGCCTCGCTCATTACGGCACCTGCATCGGCGGATTCGCGGGTAATTTCAACTATGCCGATACTGACGCCTACCTCGAAAATCTTGCCGTCCCAGTTGAAGCGGTATTGCCGCACGGCATGGAGAATCTCCTCCGCTACACGGCTGGCGCCTTCGACTGAACACTCCCTGGCCAGCAGCCCGAACTCGTCACCACCGAGCCGCGCCAGGGTATCCGTAGCCCTTATTTTTTCGCAAATGACATTACTGATTTTTTTGAGCAGCTCGTCGCCCGCCACGTGACCACATGTGTCATTGACTACCTTGAACTGGTCGAGATCCATATAGAGCATTGCGTGGGTGCAATTACCGCCTTGCGCATCCCTGACAAGGCCGCCGAGCATTTCCTCGAAATGGTAGCGATTGGACAGGCCTGTGAGCATGTCATGATGCGCCTGGTGCTCGAGTTTCTCCCTCAGTTCTTTCTCCGCCGTCATATCACAGAACACCAGTACCAAACCAATCCGGTTGTTATTCTTGTTCATGATCGGCGCAAATGACCCGGTGACCGGTATCTCGTCCAGGTCATGCCTGACCAGCATGGAATTGTCGGGAATATGAGCCACCCGACATTCACGCTGGGATACGATAAATGGATCACGGTATTTACTGCGCGTGTATTCGGGAATCAGACGGAACACCCGCGATATCGGCTTGCCCACACAGTCTTCGAACTGCCAGCCCGTTAACTTCTCTGCCGACGTGTTCATGAACTGGATCTTGCCCGACTCGTCGGTTGATATTACCGCATCATCGATTGACTGCAGGGTTATGTACGAACGCTCCTTCTCTGCGTACAACAACGCCTCGGTTGCCTCGCGCAGTTCATCATGGAGCTTCTGCATTTCATCGGAAGAAACATCCATCGAATGCTCCAGCAGGTATCTGTCCCTGTCCGCCTGCTGGTAGGTATTCGAAATTCGTGCAAGGAGCTTCCGCCAGCTATCGGCATCCGGCAACAGGTCTTCACCGAGACCCAGCCTCTTCAGCTGGCGCTTGAGCAGATTGTGCATATATCGGTGCTGTTCACGCGACTTCGCTTATTGTAGTCAGCGTCATTGTCTGGTTATGGAGATCGCAATGCCCCGATGTATATGGAGAAATTTCTCCGTAGGAGTAAAATCCGACCTGCTGTGTACCTTCCGGCAGTACCTCGACAGTCGATTCGATTTCCTCCTCGGTTGCCTCGCCAAGGACCAGGCGGCGTCCGACGCAGCTGATTGCGATAGCAAGCACCGGGCCGATCTGGTCCGGGCAGTTTTCCCTTGTCATCATGGCGGCCCCTGCCGCACCATCGACCAGACGATCGAAATTGGCGCGCATTAACTGTGCATGCGCGCCCTCGGGGACGTCGCCGGCAAAGGTCATCGACTGGTCTTCCTCGTTAACGGAAAGAACGGTCCTGACCACGCTTTTGTCGTCATCCGGACCATCACGCAACGCAAGCGGAAATCGCAGTGCGGTTGCCGGCAGGCCATCGGCCAGTTCACCGAGATAGCGCTTGTAGAGTTCCAGGGCGGGCTGCCCGTCCAGCTCATAGAGCACATTTCCCTCCGAATACGTAACACGTCGCTCGGGGCCGAATATGTCCCAGCCTCCCATCGAGCCGTGACCGATACGAACGGCATCGCCATAAAAACCGACTGCGGATATAACACCGCCAGCCGGTCGACCGTCCTGAATGACCCAGGTACGCTCGAACCGGTCGCCGTCGCCGGCCAGTCCACCGGTCACGACAACGTCCTCGGGCAGAATACTGTTGATGCCCTGCACCAGTTCACTGCCGTTTACCGACAGGCCATCTGACAGCACCAGCACGCCGCGCAGGTCATCGGCCATCAACTGTTCCGACAGTTGCTGGCCGGCGGCACGTGATTCCGAACTGTCATGCACAGTCGCGGTCGCCACCTCCAGACGGCTTTCGCCGAATGAAACCACCGCGACCGCAAGGCTGTCATCACTGATTTCCGTGCCGAAAATCTCTCCCGATGTCGAGCAACCGGCAATAACCGACGACGGGTAGGCCTGTGCCAGTTCCTGCACGGGAGCCGTGTTCTCGAGGAAGCCCGATGCACCAAATATCAGGACCAGTGTTTGCCCGGAATCGACAGCCGGGAAGGTTTTCAGGCTCCATCCCGTTTCGTCGCTGTAGGCGAAGGTTTGCATTTCCATATGCACAGACTCCCTGTCGGTTTATCAAGGCAAAGATCGGCACCGTCCATCACTTCCTGAACCACGGGGCTGTCGAAGCTGGCGGCGGTGGCCGGCTGGCTATCGTCAATTATCTATATAGCATTGTTTATTATGGTTATTTAACAGGGATCCCGGACATGCGGCAGCATGCAGTGCATACCGCCCGGATCCCGCACGGATAAAACCGCCCGGGATCACCGCAGCGCCCGTCATCTCTGATAGAATTTTCGGTCAGGTCTTACCCATGCCTCACAGACTCCACATCCTCAAGCAGATCCACTCACCGGCTGATTTGCGTCACCTCGACGAGACGCAGCTCCTGCAGCTGGCCGACGAGGTGCGGGAATTCCTGCTCGAGTCCGTCTCCGCGACCGGCGGTCACCTGGCTGCCGGGCTGGGTACGGTGGAACTGACCATTGCCCTGCACACGATCTTCAATACCCCGCATGACCGCCTGGTCTGGGACATCGGTCACCAGGCCTATCCACACAAGATCCTCACCGGGCGGCGCGAGTCCATGCACAGCCTGCGCCAGCGCGGCGGACTGAGCGGCTTTCTCAGTCGTGATGAAAGCGAATATGACGTCTTCGGCGCCGGCCACTCCAGCACCTCGATCAGTGCGGCACTGGGTATGGCGGTAGCGGCCAGACAGACCGGCAGTGACCGCAAGACCGTTGCCATCATCGGTGACGGCGCCATGACCGCCGGCATGGCGTTCGAGGCACTGAATAATGCCGGTGACGAGGACTGCGACCTGCTGGTAATTCTGAACGACAACGAGATGTCGATCTCACCCAACCGCGGTGCACTGCACAATCACCTGTCCCGGCTGCTGTCGGGAAGCATGTACACCGGCATACGACAGGGCAGCAAGCTTGCCCTGAACCGCCTGCCGGGTGCACAGGATTTTTTGCGGCGCTGGGAGGAGCATACGAAAGGGATGATCATGCCCGGCACCCTCTTCGAGGAACTCGGCTTCAACTATATCGGCCCTGTCGACGGACATGACCTGCCGGCCCTGCTCGGCACACTGCGCAATATGTACAAGCTGCCCGGGCGCAATTTCCTGCATGTCGTAACGCGCAAGGGGATGGGTTATGACCCGGCCGAACAGGACCCCTGTGTCTATCATGGCGTGACTCCCTTTGACCGCGCTACCGGCAAACAGCGCAAGTCCACCGCTTCCAGCAAGACCTACACGCAGGTTTTCAGTGACTGGTTGTGCGACATGGCACAGGCAGACGAGCGCCTCACCGGCATAACGCCGGCCATGTGTGAAGGCTCGGGCATGGTGGCATTCGCAAAACAGTTCGCCGATCGCTATTTCGATGTCGGCATTGCCGAACAGCATGCATTGACGTTTGCGGCCGGCATGGCCTGCGAGGGACTGAAACCGGTCGTGGCGATCTACTCGACCTTCCTGCAGCGGGCCTATGACCAGCTGATCCACGATGTTGCATTGCAGAACCTGGACGTGACATTTGCCATCGACCGTGCCGGACTGGTCGGTGCCGACGGCGCCACTCACGCCGGCGTATTTGACCTGTCATTCCTGCGCTGTGTACCCAATATGCTTCTCATGGCGCCGGCCGATGAGCAGGAATGCCGGCAGATGCTGACGACGGCATACCGTCATGCAGGGCCGGCCGCCGTACGCTACCCGCGCGGCACCGGACCGGGTGTCGCACCGGACGACAGCCTGGACGCCCTCCCGGTCGGCCAGGCAGGCGTCAGTCGCGAGGGCAACCGGGTTGCCATCCTCGCGTTCGGCAGCTGTCATGCCGCGGCGCTGACCGCGGGCAAGGCCGTCGATGCGACGGTCGTTAACATGCGTTTCATCAAGCCGCTTGACGTCGACACGGTGATGGCGATGGCTGCCGGACACGACATACTGGTGACAGTGGAGGAAAACGTTCTGCAGGGCGGGGCGGGTTCCGCAGTGAACGAGGTTTTGCTTGCACACAATGCGCAAAACCGGGTCATCAACCTGGGCATACCCGATGCCTTCATTGGACACGGCGACCATGCACAACAGCTGGCCGACTGCGGGCTGGACGCAGACGGTATTGTTGCTGCAATCGAAGCATCCGCTGCACGCGCCATACCGGTATCGCAGGCACACCTGCACGAAACACAGCTGAACGCATAGAATCAACGGGGTCAGGGTCGATTATTTTTTTCTCGTTCTTTTAAAGGCCAGATAAAATTAATCGACCCTGACCCCATTGATTCGTGAACAAATAAAAAGGGGCGGTAACACCGCCCCTTTTTATTCAGCCGGCAATACGGCAAACCGGCACTAACCCGCCTCGCGCGCCAGCGTTTCCTTGATGACCTCGTCCGCCACGTTCTTCGGACACGGCATATAGTGCAGGAACTCCATGGAGAACTGGCCACGACCGGAAGTCATGGTACGCAGGTCACCAATGTAGCCAAACATCTGGCTCAACGGACATTCGGCGTTAATGTGGACGCTGGTCGTGCCTGCATCCTGCGACTTGATCATGCCACGGCGACGGTTGAGATCACCGATGACATCACCCACGTGATCCTCGGGTGTATACACGTCGACACGCATGATTGGCTCCATCAACTGCGGGCCGGCCTTCGGCATGGACTGGCGATACGCTGCTGCAGCAGCCAGCTCGTAGGCCACGGCCGAAGAGTCCACCGGGTGATAACTACCATCGGTTAACGTGACCTTGAAATCGAGACAGGGAAAACCGGCCAGTACGCCCTTGACCATGCTCTTCTTGAAACCCTTGTCCACGGCCGGCCAGAATTCACGCGGCACAGAACCACCGGTGACTACCGACTCGAACTCGTAACCGCTGCCCGGCTCGCCCGGCTCGATGGTGTATTCGATCTTGGCGAACTGACCGGAACCGCCGGTCTGTTTCTTGTGGGTGTAAACATCTTCAGTACGTTGGGTGATCGTCTCACGGTAGGCAACCTGTGGCTTGCCAACATCGACATCGATGCTGTGTGTGCGCCTGAGAATATCGATCTTGATATCGAGATGCAGCTCGCCCATTCCCTTCAGAATGGTCTCGCCACTGTCCACATCCGTCTCCATGCGGAATGACGGGTCTTCCTTGATCATCTTGCCGAGTGCGATACCCAGCTTCTCGGCGGCCGCCTTGTCCTTGGGTGCAACGGCAATGGAAATAACCGGGTCCGGGAACACCATCGGCTCCAGCGTGGCCGGGTTCTTCGGGTCACACAGGGTGTGGCCGGTCTGTACGTTTTTCATACCGATGACGGCAACGATATCGCCGGCCTGCGCGCTGTCCAGCTCTTCTCGCGAGTCGGCGTGCATTTCGACGATGCGGCCGATACGTTCGGTCTTGCCGGTAAAGGTATTCAGCACGGTCATACCCTTCTCCAGCTTGCCGGAGTAGATACGAATAAAGGTCAGCGCGCCGAAGCGGTCGTCCATGATCTTGAACGCCAGCGCACGCAACGGCCGGTCCGGGTCGACGGTGGCCACCTCGCCGGACTCATTGCCTTCCAGGTCCACTTCCGGCTGTGGCGTGACCTCGGTCGGATCGGGCAGGAAATCCACTGCCGCATTCAGCACCGGCTGGATGCCCTTGTTCTTGAAGGCAGACCCGCAATACGTCGGGAAGAAGTCGAGCGCGATGGTGCCCTTGCGAATACAGCGCTTGAGATCCTCGACCGACGGTTCGTTACCCTCGAGGTACTGCTCCAGCAGGTCATCATCCTGTTCGACCGCCATCTCGATCAGCTTCTCGCGCCACTCCTCGACCACATCGTCCATATCTGCCGGCGGCTCTTCCAGTGTGTAGGCAGACGGGTCACCGGATTCGTCCCAGATCCAGGCCTTGCGGGTCAGCAGATCAACCACGCCCCTGAAATCGTCCTCGATGCCGATCGGCAACACCATCACCAGCGGCTTGGCATCCAGCACATCCTCGACCTGCTTCACGACGCGGTAGAAATCCGCACCCATGCGATCGAGCTTGTTGACGAAAATTACGCGCGCGACTTCCGACTCATTGGCATAACGCCAGTTGGTTTCCGACTGTGGCTCCACACCGCCGGAGCCACAGAACACGCCAATACCGCCATCCAGCACCTTCAGCGAACGGTACACCTCGATGGTAAAGTCGACGTGTCCGGGGGTATCGATAATATTCAGGCGATGGTTATCCCACTCGCAGCTGGTCGCAGCGGACTGGATGGTGATGCCGCGCTCCTGCTCCTGCTCCATGAAATCGGTGGTGGCCTCGCCATCATGCACCTCGCCGGTCTTGTGGATCTTGCCGGTGAGTTTCAGAATCCGCTCCGTGGTCGTGGTCTTGCCTGCATCGACGTGCGCGAAGATACCGATGTTTCTGTATGCGGCTAAATCTGTCATGTTCCTGCTACCTGATTGTTACATTACAAAGTCGAAAAGCGCCCGACCACAAACCCGGCGCGGTTAAATACTATTGCTCGCAAATACTGCCCGTATGATGACGCGGACTACGCGTGGGCAGACGTCCCGTCAGTGACGCGCGATTATAAACCAATGCGCCGATAAATCCATGAGTTCCGGGCTTTTCGTGGTGATTCGCCGGCCGGTATAATCCCGCCATGCACGATATTCCGAATCGAATCGCCGACGTTCTGCTGGAAGTCGAGGCCAACCTGCGCAGCAGCGGCCGCTGGGACCCGGATCGGCCGCCCGAGGCCGCCCTGGGAAGCCAGCAGCCGTTCTGCCTCGACACCCTGCGCTTCGAGCAATGGCTGCAGTGGATATTCCTGCCGCGCATGAAACAGATCCTGGAAAATCGCCGGCCATTGCCGGTAAAAAGCGGCATCTTCGTCTATGCACAGGATTACCTGTGCAACAATGACCCCTTGAGCAACAATTTACTCAATTTAATCAAGCGCTTCGACGACCTGATCACGATCCAGGCCGGCGCCGGAACACACTGATCAACTCTTGCCGCTTTCCTCATCCCCGTCCAGCGGCATGTCATAGGCGGCCATGCTGGGGCGCGCCATGTCATCATGCTCCGTTGATTTGCGGTCACCGCGGCGCGCCAGATGCGTTTCCAGGGCGTCCTTCTTGAATGGAATGCTTTCCTCGGCATACATGATCTGCCGGATCATACGGTCGCCGAACTCGAGCAGCGCCAGGTCGTCGACCAGAATTTTGTCCATGGTCTCCTGGTCAACATCGTAGGTCGAAGCGAATCCCTCGCTTTTGACGAATTCGCGAAAACGGTCCATGTCATAACAGGCCATGAAGAAAAACTTGAGGCTGGTTTTGGACATATTGCCAATCGCCGGACCCGCGGACTTGACCTTGAGAATCAATTGTCGCCAGGGCCGGCCAAGTTCATCGTATTCCTCCAGCCCCTGTTCCCCGCGATATTCATCGATTGTAAGCTTGCGGTCCTCAAAATGACCGTGGCAATGGTCTTCTGTCACCAGTGCATAGGAGGCACGGTCAAAGTTCTCGTCCTGGCGGCGCGTTGACAACAGGCCTATAGGGTAATACCGGCAGGCAGTGGGCCGGTCCTCGTACACACTGCAACCCTCATCGGTAACAAACTGGCAGGCAGTGGTCCCTTCCTTCGGCTTGTATTTGACGCCAGCGATACTGTTCTTGCCGAACTCAAAAGGCTCGGTGTACTGCCGGAGAAACTCGGTTGATGTTATGCCAAGGCGCTTTTTCAGGCGAATGATGTCATATGGCGTCAGCATGATATCGATGTTCATGCAGCAGGCATTGAAACAGTCGATGTCCTTGTGACAGCGAAACTGGATCACGGCATCACCTTCCAGCTGGTTTGGCACCACCGGGCTGTCCGGTACCGGTGAATCCTCGATAAGCTTGTTGTCATCAGACATCGTCGTCACCTCTCACCCATCTGCAAAAAAAAGCCTGTAGGAGCGGACGCTGTCCGCGAATAACTGCGGACTCGAAC
>JABDRC010000072.1 GCA_013041945.1 Halobacteria archaeon | reverse complement strand
AGCCGGCGCCCAGGCTCGATTGCCAGGTCGCCGGTATTCGTATAATTGCGGTCCGGGACCGCTGTGGCGCAGTTGTCGGGCACCTGATTCGCAATGCACAGGATGCCACGCCGGATAACGGACGGGTGATTGTGCGCCTGTTCAGGCGGGAGGATCGCGCCATTATCGAGGTGCAGGACAACGGTTCCGGGATGGACGAGGCCTTTATCAGGGAACGCCTGTTTCGCCCCTTCGACAGTACCAAGGGCAAGGACGGTATGGGTATTGGCGCATACGAGGTGCGCGACTACATTCACAAGCTGGGCGGCGATCTCGAGGTCATCAGCCGTGTCGACGAAGGCAGTACCTTCAGAATACGCCTGCCGGTCAGCGACGCAGCCTGAAGAGTTGCGCGACTACATCCACAGGATCAGTAGCGATCTGGAGATCATCAGCCGAGTCGACGCAGGCAGTACCTTCAGAATACGCCTGCCGGTTAGCGATGCAGCCTGAAATGGCGTAGAGTAACAATATAGCAACACGAAACATTTCTTTATGAAACAGCCTGTACGAAAAATCCTGGTCGTCGAGGACGACCCCGGTCTGCAAACACAGCTGCGCTGGTGTTTCGAAAACTACGAGGTCGTTATCGCCGGTGACCAGGATGCGGCCATGGCGGCCGTGCAGCAGCACACACCACCCGTCATCACGCTGGACCTGGGGCTGCCGCCGGAAGCCGATGGCACGGGCGTCGGCTTCGCCCTGCTCGAGGAGATCCTGCTCAAGGCGCCGCATTCCAAGGTCATCGTGGTGACCGGCAATAACGACCGCGAGCATGCAACCCGCTCGGTCGCCCTTGGCGCATACGACTTTTTCTACAAGCCCATCGATGCGGACATGCTCGAGTTGATCGTCAACCGCGCCTACCGCGTCTACGAGCTCGAGGAGGAAAACCGCCGTCTCAGTAACCGCAGCACGGAATCGCCGCTCGAGGGTGTGATAACCGGCAGCGAAAACATGCAGCAGGTCTGCCGGACGGTGGAGAAGGTCGCACCGACCGACACCACGGTGCTGGTCCTCGGCGAGTCGGGCACCGGCAAGGAGCTGCTCGCCCGCTCCCTGCACGGGCTCAGTGCGCGGGCGGACAATCGCTTCGTCACCATCAACTGTGCCGCCATTCCCGAGAACCTGCTGGAGAGCGAGCTGTTCGGCTATGAGAAGGGCGCGTTTACCGGTGCCGCGAAGCAGACGCTAGGCAAGATCGAGGTGGCCTCGGGCGGCACCCTGTTCCTGGACGAGATCGGCGACATGCCAGCGGCCCTGCAGGCGAAGCTGCTGCGCTTTCTGCAGGAGCGTGTGATCGAACGGGTTGGCGGACGCAAGGAGATCCCGGTCGACGTACGGGTACTCTGCGCGACCCACAAGGATCTGCACGAACTGATCCGCGAAAACCTGTTTCGCGAGGACCTGTATTACCGCATCAGCGAGGTTTCCATCACCATCCCGTCACTCAGGGAGCGCGAGGGTGACGCGCTGCTGCTGGCACGCGTGTTCCTCGAACGGATCAGCAAGCAGCAGGGCAACAAGGAGCACCAGTTCAGCAAGGAGGCCATGGCCGCGATCGAGAATTATGCCTGGCCGGGCAATGTCCGCGAGCTGGAAAATCGCGTCAAGCGCGCGGTCATCATGGCCGAGCACAAGCAGATCAACGCCGCAGACCTCGAGCTGGGCGGCAGTTCCGCGGAGGAGCTGGCAACCTTCAACCTCCGCGAGATACGTGATCGTTCCGACCGCCAGGCGGTCACGCGGGCACTCAACCACGTCGGCGGCAAGGTCTCACAGGCCGCCGAACTGCTCGGCATCAGCCGCCCGACCATGTACGACCTGCTGCGCAAGTTCGGCTTGAAGCCGAAGTAAAGCCCTGTCTCGCGCAAAGCCGTAAAGCCGCAAAGAAAAACCAAAATCCTGCCACAGAGAACACAGAGAAAGATAAAATAGAGATTATTAATGCCACACCCATGACAAGTCCCCCGTCATTCCCGCCTCGCTTCCGCGGGGACAGGCTCCACCGGGAATCCAGTCATGGTTATGTCACGCATATCCGACTCAATGCCGCTCGAATTCCTGGCCCGGTTACCGTTCGTAAATCGCATACTGATGCTTCCAAGAACCCCGTCATTCCCGCGCAGGCGGGAATCCAGCCCAAAACGATGCGTCAAGGATATGTTTACATCCTCGCCAGTCGGAGAAATGGCACGCTCTATATTGGTGTCACCAGCAATCTGCTTAAACGGGTATATGAACACCGAATGGAATGTGTAGACGGCTTTTCAAAGAAGTATCATGCTCATCTGCTTGTCTATTATGAAACATGCGCTGATATTTCAGGCGCGATTCTGCGTGAAAAACAAATAAAGAAATGGAATAGAAACTGGAAGCTAAGGATGATCGAGAAGTCCAACCCGGAGTGGGAAGATTTATACCCGACGCTGTTGTAGGGCTGGATTCCCGCCTGCGCGGGTGACCTTTCCCCCGCCAGGGTAACCAGAATGAGTGAGAGATTTCCCTATAATTGTGGCCGAGGGAGGTCTCGACATGAAAGGCAAGCGTTACAGCGAAGAGCAGATTATTGGCATTCTGAAGGCGCATGAGGCGGGTGCGAAGGTGGCCGACCTGGTACGCGAGCACGGCATCTCCGAGCAGAGTTTCTACCGCTGGAAGTCGAAGTACGGTGGTATGGAGGTCAATGAAGCCAGGCGGCTGAAGGAGCTGGAGGCCGAGAACGCGAAGTTGAAGAAGCTGCTGGCCGAGGCGGAGCTAGACAAGGCCATGCTCAAGGATGTGCTGTCAAAAAAGTGGTGAGGCCGGCCAGTCGCAAGCAGCTCGTCGGCTATCTCCAGGAACAGCATGGTATCAGTCAGCGTCGCGCCTGCCAGGTGATCCCGATCAGCCGCAAGGCTGTGCGTTATGAGTCAACACGACCACAGCGGGATGCCGTGCTGGTTGGCCGACTCAAGGCGTTGGGTGAGCAGTATCCGCGCTACGGCTATCTGATGCTGCACAGTCTGCTGCGTGCTGAGGGGCTGGTGATCAACCGCAAGCGCACGTATCGGTTATATACCGGGCTGGGCATGCAGGTCCGGACCAAACGACGCAAGAAGCTGGTGCGGCCCCGCGTACCGATGGCCGTACCCACCCGGCCGAACGAGCGCTGGTCGATGGATTTTGTCAGTGACCAGCTGGCCTGTGGCCGACGCATCCGGATATTGAACATCGTGGATGACTATTCCCGGGTCTGCGTCGGACAACTGGTGGATGTCTCGATCTCGGGCGCACGCATGGCGCGCTTTCTCGACCAGCTCAGGGAGTCCCGCGGATTACCCGGAACCCTGGTCATGGACAACGGGCCGGAGATGACCAGCAAGGCGATGTTCTTCTGGAGTCGGCGCACACAGGTGAAGCTGCATTTCATCCAGCCGGGTAAACCGACTCAGAATGCATTCGTGGAGTCATTCAATGGCCGGTTCCGGGATGGCTGTCTGAACCAGCACTGGTTCTGTGACCTGGCTGACGCAAGACGCATCATCGATAACTGGCGAAATCACTACAACGCTGTACGGCCACACAGTTCGCTGGGCTACACACCACCGGCTGTATTCGAATCAAAGGTGGCCTGATATGATGAAAAACACTCTCACTCAAACTGGGATACCTGCGGGGGAAAGGTCACTTCTCTAGCAGCTTAGCTACAGTAGCCGCAGTTCCCATCATTCAGTATTAGTCATAGCAAAATTCAGGCCAGCTATTATATGTCTAATATGTTCAGTGAGTTATATATAATGTAGCGCAATTAAATCAAGACTGGTGATACCTGTTTGTAAAGTCTATCGACATTCACTCAAAATACGATTCACCGCGCAGAATCCTCGCTTTATAACCAACCCTATGTTTTAAATACATTTAAATGCCAATGCTGAAAAAGCCATAGCCAGTTTCACTTGTGTCAGGAAAAATTACACATACCTGGTTTTTTTCCTGCGAGTTCCCTGACCCTGAGTAGTCCAGCTGCATACCAGTTTTTTCTTTTAATACAGTGAGTTGGTTACCACCAAGCGATATCGGCAAGCCGGTAGTTTGTTGCAGGCAGCAGATTAAAACGCCTGTCCGTCTGGCCGATTTTCATGCAACTTTTCAGGAATTTGGCACTCTATGAATAGGAG
>JABDRC010000114.1 GCA_013041945.1 Halobacteria archaeon | reverse complement strand
TGCAGCCCCCGTCCGCGGAGGGAACCACGGTCAGGTCGACCCAGCCCAGGCTGTTGGCGAGTGGCGAGTCGTCCTGGATGCCGTTGCTGTTCTCATCCGCCCAGTCGAGCAGGTTGATCACGGTGGTGGTCGGCTCGCCCACATTGTACTTGATGTTGTCGCGCTCGAACGGCGGCGGGCTGCACTCCACCAGGGGGATTTCGAGACCGGGCAGATCCTGGCCGAACTTGTTGGCCTTGAGGCGCCAGCGCGGCCCGGACACCAGCACCAGGTTGTCGACGTCAGGGTAAGGATTGTCTAAGTCATCCTGACAGGTGCCGGCGAAGGCGGGATCCTCCACCGGACCCGCGCAGCCGATAAAGCTGAACTCGTTGGGCTCGCTGTCCGCCGGCCGATAGGACCATTCGAACGGGTCGCGGTTGATAGAAGTATAGAAGGCGTTGGTGAAACCGGCGGTCAGGTCCGAGGACAGCGGCTGCGGATTGTAGCAGTTGTCGCCGGTGCCTGGGTCACAGGGATCAGGCAGCTGCAGGTCCGTATAGGCCCACGGCGTATTCTTCAGGTAGGTCCCTACCCCGATGAAGGTCGGGTCCGTACCACCTTCCTCGGTATCGATGACGTCGGCGTCACCCTCGTAGCACGGAACCGTGGATTTCCAAACCGTGGCACTTGGGTCCGGACTGGCGGGGTCAGCCGGATCGATCCGGTAGGACGGTTTGCGACCGGTGGCAGCTTCGTTCTCGATATCCTCCGGTCGCAGCTGATCGTTCGGGTTGTTGGTGATCCAGTGATCAACGTACAGGTAGGCCTTGGTGATCGCGTAACCCAGAGGCGGAGCATCGGCCGCCGTCCAGTCCTGCGGAACATCGAACCTGGCGTACATGCGGATGTCGTTGGGGCGCTTGATCAGCGTGCCCCAGTGGTAATCCGGCTTACCGTCGGCCTTGAGGGTGATGGTGTAGTCCTTGCTCACCGAGTAGTTATCCAGCACCGTGGTGAGGTCGTTGGGGAACATCTGCCCTTCGGGCGGAGACTGGTTGCTGGTCAGCAGGGTGTCGGTGACAATGCCGCCCGAGACCACGAACTGGGCGTCGTCCAGTCCGGCGAGGTCACAGTCGAAGGTGCTCTGTGCCGGCAGCTCGTAGGGCGGAACCTTCGGATAGTCAGGTGGGATCAGGTCGTCGAAGGACTGCACCTCCTGGGCGCCGGTGACCGGATCGGCAAACAGGTAGGGGATCACCTCGTGGCAGCTCAGGGTGTGCTCCATGACGCTGTAGTGCTCGGTCTCGCATTTGACCGAGTTGCCGCCCAGGCCACGGCACCAGGTGCCGAACGGCGGCTTGACCTTGTAGGTGTCGGTGGCCTGGTTGGAAACCTTGAGACCAGAACCAACAAGGTCGGTAAAGTTGCCAGCCCAGCCTTCCAGATAATTGTCATCGCGAAACTTCTGCGCGGCACCCAGAAAATCCACGATATAGAAGCCGAATTCGCTGTCGATCGGATAGAGGGTCACCCCCTGCTTGTCGATGACCGGTCCGACCTCCGCTGTCGGTGGGCAGGCAACGCCGCCGGGCACATCGCAGATGATGGTATTGTCCGTGACGGCACCGGCGCCGCCATACGTGCTGCCGTTGAACGCGCCCTGGATGTCATCGACAGTAAAAGCATGTGATGATTCATAAGCAAGCGCAGTGCCCGGTGCAGTCGCCGGCACCAGTGCCACAGTTGCAAGCGCGACCAACAGTTTATGAGTAGTTCTCGATAGCATTTGCTTGTCTCCCCTTGGTAGTAAATTAAATTTCGATTGATTGAAGTTTTTTTACATTTATATCTAGCGATAATGTACATCTGAAGCGCATTATCGCTCCCCAATATTAAAGGTAGATTTTGATTGGAAATGAAATCCTATCGCTAAACACGGAATGGTTTGTTGACATCAATCAACTAAACGAATGTGTTCAATCACTAAACTTTCATCTTAGTAAAAGGAGTAAAGAGTAAAAGGTGAGCCTGGTCAAAAAATAATCCCTCACCTTTTATTAGTCCTTTTATTAAAGCGCTCCCGCAAATTCGACTCTTAGCGGCCTTGCCATAATTTCCATCCTTGTTGGCCTGCTTCAGGAATCTATCAGACAGCCCTTCACAAACCAAAGACCTAACCCCGTTGCACTGTTAGTTCTAGCCCGGCTAGCCCGCATCCGCCATTGCCCGCTGTGCCTGCCATTGCAGCTGCGGTGCAAGGCCCTCGGGTAATTCGAGCACCGCGGCAAGTTGCTCGAGATGCGCCTGCTCGGACGGGTGGTCAGGATGAATCACCAGGCACGAGACCAGGTAGATCTCGGACCTTTGTTCGATGGTCTCTGCATCTACTGCAAGTTCCTCGACTGTAATCGGCTGCTGCAACAGATCAAAAATTACGCCTTTGATTTCGGTGGATACGTCCATTTCTTCGACGGCACTGAAGATACGTTGCTGTTCAGTCGCATCGATATGGCCGTCCGCTTTTGCCGCGGCAATCATCGCTATGATCAATTGCAATTGGAAATCTGGCGACTGTGTGTCGGCAGGCACCAAGGCTCCGGCATTCTCCGCCATGATGCTGCCTGTTCCGGACCATGCCGTTGTCTGACTGCCTTTATTGTGTTGCCAGTTGGAATAAGCCTTGTAAGCGAGTCCGCCGAGCAAAGCCGCTCCGCCATAGCCAGCCGCCTTGCCGGCGAACTTTCTGGCGGATTTGTTACCCATCAACAGGGCCATGATGCCGCCTGCCGCCGCACCGCCCGTCAGGCCGCCAGGCCGCCAGGTATTTTGTCGCCCAGCCTGCTCAAGGCGTCACCGATTCCCGGCATACTCTTACCAGCAGAAGACGTGGTATCACCCGGGCCAATAAACTGGTTCAACAGATTTTGTATATTCATGTTCATGTTTTCCTCTGTGTGAGTGTTAGCCGTTGTTGTTATTCTTCTCCATTCATGAAGCCGAGCAAATGCAGCAGGCTGGTGAACAGGTTGAAAATGGATACATACAGGGTCACGGTGGCCATGATGTAGTTGGTTTCACCGCCGTGGATGATGTTGCTGGTTTCATGCAGGTTCAGTCCCGCCATCAGCAGCACGAACATGGCTGAAACGGCCAGTGATAACGCGGGCATGTCGAACATCACGGCACCCAGGCCGGCGAGGAAGCCAACCAGGA
>JABDRC010000112.1 GCA_013041945.1 Halobacteria archaeon | reverse complement strand
CTATAATGACCGGTACGCTGCCTGTGCAGGCATAGTCACTCCGCTGTGCGGAAGGGGTCACCCGGCAATGTCGTTTCCCTGTTCACGACCGTATGACACCCGGCGTTTTTGCGATGATTGCCCCTCTGACATTCAGGCATGGCCAAGATAACCGTCATCAAGCAGCCTGAAGGCGACCGCACCCCGTTTTTGCGGGGGATTCTGGTGCAATCCCTGGTCGATGCGGGTCTCGCCTTCGATGAGGCCTATGCGCTGGCCCGGATGACCAGGAATGAGCTGCAGAACAGACAGGAAATAACCAGCACGGAACTGAAGGGCAGGGTGGCCGTGCTGCTGGAAGAGCACCACGGCAGCGACATACGCAGGGCCTATGAAATCAGCCCCGTCAATGAGCCGGCTATCGTCATCCACACGCCTGCCCGCAGCGCGCCGTTTTCGGTCGGCGTCATGGCGCATTCGCTGGAAACCTGCGCCATCCCGCCGGAGATGGCCATGCGGGGTGCGCGCATGGTTCTTGCAACCCTGAGAAAAACGGGTCACCGGGAAATCGATCACAAGGCGTTACGCAGGATTATTTTCAGGTGCCTGTGTGAACATTGTTCAAGGGACCTGGCCGAACGCTATCTGTCATGGCGCAGGTTCGAGAACAGCGGCATACCCCTGATTATCCTGATTGGAGGCGCTACCGGCAGCGGCAAGAGCACCGTATCGGCGGAGCTGGCCTACCGGCTGGATATTGCCCGTCACCAGTCGACGGACATGATGCGCCAAATCATTCGCTCCTACCTGTCACCACAGATGCTGCCGACCCTGGGGTATTCAAGCTTCGAGGCCTGGCGTGGCCTGCCGGGTGCCGACGGCGGGGCCAAGCCGGGCATTGACAATCCGGTGGTTGCCGGGTTTCTGTCCCAGTTTACAGCCATGAAACTGGCACTGCAGGCAACCATCGAGCGTGCCACCCAGGAACGGCACCACCTGATCCTGGAAGGCGTCCACGTGGTGCCAACGGAGATGAGTCTTGATGCGATGGAGGAAAAGGCTGTCATCATCCCCATCATGCTCGCCAGCATGAAGAAAGAGCTGCTCCGCAGGCAGCTGAGGCGACGCGGCAGTGAAAATGACAGTCGCGAGGCGGATCACGCAGTGGAATACCTGGATGATATCTGGGAGCTGCAGTCCTGGCTGCTGGATGAGGCAGACAGGGACGGGATTCCCATTATCGAAAACTGGTACATCGAGGATACGGTGCGTGCCACACTGGAGCATGTCATTGATGTGCTGATGGAGCATTTTCCGCCACAGCAGCATGACGAGATCTGGGAGTCGTGACAGGGTATTTCCACAGTCGATGCCGCTGCCTGTTATTATGTGCCCAGGTTTCAGGCCCGTGACGATCGAGCTGCGGGGGCGGTGAGGCCGGTGGCTCGCACGACCCGGGGGGGCGGCAAATAATAAATACCGGTTTGTATCCGGTAACTGCCGGGAACAGGGGCAGGGGGGGGTATGCTGATTCTTATCGAGAATCTGCCGGATACGGTATCCGAGGATCAGATCATGCAGCTGATCAGCCGCTATGACAGCGGCGCTGGAATAACGCTCATCAGGAACATTGCAGAGCCCGATTGTTGCTCATGCCTGGTCACGCTGACGGTAACCAGCCATGTCGTGGTCAATCTCATTGCAACACAGCTGGACGGACTCTACTGGCAGGGTGTACAGCTGTCGGCACACCGGCTCCTGTTTGGCTGACAGGATGGTATTGTCGACTTAATCATTACTGACGCATGTGCTCGAACAGGAAGACGCAGTCATATCCGCAGCCAACAAGCCGCTACCACCCCTGATTGCCGCAATGATGGATGCGGCTGTCTATGGACATCCCGTCAGCAACATCCGCCTGATCGAGACCCATATATCATGGGTCTTACTGACGGGCGACTACGCCTACAAGATAAAAAAGCCGGTTGACCTCGGTTTTCTCGACTTCTCGTCACTCGACAAGCGTCGCTTCAACTGCGAGGAAGAGTTGCGGCTGAACCGGCGCCTGGCCCCGGATTACTACCTGGACGTGGTGCCAATCACCGGGACCGCGGAGCATCCCGTGCTGGAGGGCGCGGGGGATGCCATGGAATACGCTGTCCGGATGAAGCAGTTTCCGACGGGCGACCAGCTGGACGTACTGCTGGAACGGGGCAGGCTCGAACCGCTGCACCTGGATGCGGTTGCCCGCCTGATGGCCGGCTTCCATGAGCAGGTCGCCGTGGCGGCAAGTGACACGGACTACGGCGAGCCGGGGACCGTCTGTCATGCGGTGATGGAAAATTTGCTGCAGATCGGGCGGTACCTGCAACAGGATGCACCGGTGGCCCGGCTGGACCTGCTGGCGGAGTGGGTCGAGTCGGCCTGTGCCCGGCTGCGGCCGGTGCTCGCGCAACGCAAGGCGGACGGCTTTGTGCGTGAATGCCATGGCGACATGCACCTGCGCAATCTGGCCTGGGTCGATGACCGCCCCCTGGTGTTCGACTGCATCGAGTTCAATCCCCGATTGCGCTGGATCGATGTCATCAGCGAGATTGCCTTCCTCGTTATGGATTTGCAGGACCGTGACAGGCCGCAGCTGGCATGGCGTTTCCTGAATGCTTGGCTGGAGGCCTTTGGCGACTACGCCGGCACCGCTGTGCTGCAGTTCTATTTGCTCTACCGGGCGCTGGTGCGCGCCAAGGTCGAGGCAATCCGCGTGTCGCAGGCCGGCATCGGTGTCGATGAAAAGGCGGCCGTGATACAGGAATTTGATGGCTACCTGCAACTTGCCGCAGACTACACTGCGCCACCGGCGCCCGTCCTGATCATTACCCGGGGCGTCTCGGCATCCGGAAAGTCGACCCTGACGCAGCCCCTGCTGGAAGAGCTGGGCGCCATACGCATTCGCTCGGATGTGGAACGCAAGCGCCTGTTTGGCATACCCGGCAACAGTCGTGCGCATGACGGTGTCGGTGGCGGGATCTACACGACTGCGGCCGGCGAGCAAACCTATGACAGGCTGGTCGAGCTGGCGGGACAGGTGCTGGCTGCCGGCTATACGGTGATCGTCGATGCGGCCTGTCTGCAACCGCAGCAGATTGCCCGTTTCCGGACACTGGCGGAAGCAGCCGGGACCGGCTTTGTCATCCTCGAGTTTACCGCGCCGGCGGACGTCCTGCGCCAGCGAATCGATCAACGCGAGCAGGGTGTTTCTGACGCCGACCGGGCGGTGCTGGAGCACCAGTTGTCAACCTGGCAGGCATTGTCCGCAGAAGATGCCGGACACTGTCTCCGTATCGATACCACGGGTGCACCGGATATCGGAGGATTGCTGGCACAGATCGGGGCGCTGACGCGCGGTACCGGTTCACTCCCGGACTGAGCGGGGTTGCCGTTGTGTGAGCGGAGACCGTATGCCGGCACGCAGTCCGACCCGCATGCCTTGTCGGCTGAGTTTGCATCTATACCTGTTGCGGAACTATATGACGGGTTTTCCCTGTCAACCCGGTGCATACTTCAGCGCAGCACTGGTGTTTTTGTTCACAGCCGACAAGACCGGTGCAGGCTGTTACAATCCGTCACTGTGCCCGGCGTGTACTGCGCCCGTGGACACGCCGAACCACACAGTCTTCTAGCACGCGAGGAGTCGCAAATATGACTAAAGCACGGGATTTGCCGAAGGTCGGTGCCCCTGACCCGGAACTGAAAAATTCTCCCATCTTCGATGAGACGGATGACGATGAGCTTTCGCTGGACCTGGAACTGGAAAGCGGGGCCTGTTATTTCAATGACCAGTCCTTTGCTATCGGTGAATATGTTTGCAGCGGTGACGAACTGTTGCGCTGTGAAGAGCGTGGTGTCTGGATTCGGGAAGGCAGCTGTTACCAGGATCAGTGAGGTCTGTCAGGTTCCGGACAGTCAGCAGGACGGGCCATTGGTTACATGCCGGAATCAGTGAGGGTAATTGATACACGTCAATGTACGCTGCGGGCCTGTGGCATAGATTGCAGCTGAATCATCGATCAGGGCACACAACAAGAGAACACCGTTATGCAGATACCCTTGCAGATTACATTTCGTGATATGGAGCCCTCCGATGCCATTGAGGCGCGCATACGTGAAAAGGCAGCAAAACTCGACCGGTTTTACGACCATGTCATGAGTTGCCGGGTCATGGTGGAGTCTCCCCATGGCCATCATCACAAGGGCAGGTTATACCAGGTGCGTATCGATATGACCGTGCCGGATGGCGAGCTGCTGGTGACCCATGAGCATCACCACAAGGATCATTCGCATGAAGACGTCTACGTGGCCATTCGCGATGCCTTCGATGCAATGAAGCGACAGCTGGAAGACTATGCGCGCAAGCGGCGTGGCAAGGTCAAGAGTCACGAGACCCCGGCGCATGGCACTGTGACAAGCCTGAATGCCGATGAGGGTTATGGCAGGATCGAGACCCCGGACAATCGGCTGGTTTATTTCCATCGCAACAGTGTGCTGAACAATGCCTATGACAGGCTGGCGGTCGGCAGTGAGGTGCGGTTCGTGGAAGAGGCGGGTGAAGAAGGACCGCAGGCAAGCACGGTAACACTCATCGGCAAGCATCACGTCACCTAGCAGGCCCTTGACCTGCAGGCCATGTGCTGCAGGACCGGTCGCCAATGGCCGGCCCGGGTGCTGCATAAAGCATGTTCTGGATGACCTGCTTCGTCAGCGCACCAGCAGGACCGGACAGGTCAGGGTGTTCAGGCACCGGTCGAGGCCGGCCTGTTGCAGCAATGTGTGTCTGCTCCCGGCGATAAGGATGCATTGTCCGGATATGCCGGTGAGCTGTTCCAGGCTCTGCAAGCTGCCGCCGCTCAGTTGCACAAAGCAGGCGGCCTGTCCGCAAGACTCGAGTATTGTCAGCGCCTTCTGCCTGAGTTGCTGCAGGTCTGCCTTCCGCTTTTCCGGCAGGATTACCGAGAGAGGTGCGCCAAGATCGTTGGCCAGGCGGCAGGCTGTTGTCAATGCCCGCACTGCCTGTTTCGAATTGCTGAACAGCACATTGATTTGCGAAGGTGATTCACTGCGGCGGCGTGCACGCAAGCCACCTGCGGACCAGGTGCCTGAAAAGCGCAGTGAGCTGACCCGCCCCAGGCTGAGTATATCGGCGCTGAAGGTTTCAGCCAGTGTCTCGGCGCCGGCATGGCCACGCCATACCTGGAATGACCAGTGCACACCCATCTCCACCGCGGCCTGTTCAAGCATGCGCCTGGCCCGGCGTGCCAGGCTGCGCAATTCACGCTGCATGCGCTGTGAACTGATCGCTTCCTCGGCCAGCGACGAGGGTCTGAGTTCGCGCAGAAACGGCAGTTCCGCCAGCCGTATCAGGTTGATATCCTCGACGAACACCCCCTCCAGATGGGCACCCGTCAGCGCGGCAAGTCTGACGGCGGTCTCCAGTGCCGGTCGTCCGCTCTCGGATGCGTCCAGGGTGACGACAACGTGACGGGTAGTATGCTGTTCGCTGGCGGGTGTCATGAGGAAGAACCGTCTTCTGCCGGTTGCGACTTTCCGCCTTTTCCGGAATAGGTCTGCATGGCCTCGGAGTATTGTGCAAGGGTGTCTTCCACGCGGCGATTGATGCTGCCCGCGGGAAATACACCCTGTTTGTCCCGTTGCCCGGCCGGCATGCCGGTCAGTAACTCGATACCGTCATCGACCGTGTCGATGGCGTGGATGGCAAACCTGCCGTCCTCCACTGCCTTGCGCACGTCATCGCGCAACATGAGATGTTTGACATTCGTTGCCGGGATGATCACACCCTGGTCGCCGGTCAGGCCCTGCATATTGCAGATATCGAAGAAGCCCTCGATCTTTTCGTTGACACCGCCAATCGGCTGAATCCTGCCAAGCTGGTTGACCGAACCGGTGACGGCCAGTGACTGTCGCAGCGGGATATCGGCAAGTGCTGACAGCAGGGCATAGTATTCCGCCGACGACGCGCTGTCCCCCTCGACTTCGCTGTAGGAC
>JABDRC010000105.1 GCA_013041945.1 Halobacteria archaeon | reverse complement strand
GCGGCCAGCTGCTGTTCATTCCGCTCAGTCTGCATGATCTGTATACCCTTCCAGTTGCTCCCGGATCCTCTGCAGTGCGCGCGACAGGTGGGTCTTCACACTGCCCTGCGAACAATTCATGACACCTGCCGTATCGGCGACATCCATACCTTCCCAGACACGCAGCATAAACGCCTCCTGCTGGCGTTGCGGCAACTGCCGCAGCACGGTCTGCAGACGTACCATGGCATGTTCCCGCTCCACCAACGCATCCGGCTGACTATTCACCGGGTCCGCAACGGTCTGCATGCCGTCAACCGGCCCGGCGTCGCTGGCCCCGGTCCCCGACCGCGGTCGAAGCCAGCTCCTGAAGCGGTTCCGCACCGCAGTGCGGCGGTAGTGATCGCGGATGCCGTTTTGCAGTATCCGGTAGAACAGCGGCCGCCATTCGTCCGGATCCCGCCGCGCATAGCGCTGACACAGCCTGATCATCGCATCCTGCACCACATCGAGCGCGTCGTCGCGGTTGCCAAGGGCGCACTCCGCCATACGCAGCGCACGCCGCTCGATGCCGGCCAGGAAGCCGTCCAGTGCGTCGTGAGTATCCAGTCCCTGCTCCCTGTCACCGCCGGCAGCCCCTGCATCCGTCAGACCGATACAGGGACTGCCCGCTGTCATGTTATTCACTAACCGGCATCACCAGCATACCGCAATCAGTGGCGGGCACGACGATCCAGCCGGTGGTTGATGCGATTGCCCTTGCGATCGAGGCGATTCTCGACCCGGTTGCCCCTGCGGTCCAGGCGATGCTCAATGCGATTGCCCCTGTAATCGAGACGGTTCTCGATCCGGTTGCCCTTGCGGTCCAGGTGCCGCGACAGCTTGACCTTGCCGTTGTCCGCGGCGCGGTCGGACAGGCGGTCCAGTCGGTCGTTGACCCGCCCGCCACGGTGGTCAAGGCGGTCATTGATGCGCCCGCCGCGGTGGTCGAGGCGGTCATTGATGCGTTCGCCGCGTACATCGAGCCGGTTATCGATACGGTCACCGACCCTGTCCCAGTCCACGTCCGCGTTCACGCTGCCGGCCGCCAGCAGTGTAGCCAGTCCCAGTACTCCCAGTGTTGCCTTTGTAGTCTTCATCGTGTTGTCTCCGGTGAAAAAAAGTTGCTCTCACCCGGTACAACGCAGGCCGGCCGGACCGGTTGACACGAATTTCGGGACAGGGTGCTATGATGGGCCCCGCGACAGGCCCGGCAAGCGCCGCAGAACGTCATTAAATCGTCATATAACAGCCCGTGAGGGCCTGAAAATATTGCAATTCAGGACTTGACATTGCACCACTTGGGTGTCCCGTTCACCCGGTTTATGCACAGTCAGGATTATCCTGATGTTTTTTTACCACAGAATAGCAAGAGTCTATATTAGAAAGCTTTAATTCATCATAATATATTGATTTATAACATTTTATATTCCTGGATAAAAATCGGCCAATTTAACACCAACACTGCAAAAATAGGCCTTTGAGACGCTTTACCCCAAATAATCCACAAAGTTATCCACAGCTTTTGTGGATAAACAACCGCCTCTAGTCAGATGAAGGGCTTAGCAGAGTTTGGTAATAAAAGCTCTAAAGCTTGTGCGCTAAAGCTACCGTTTTGTCGCATACATTTCCGGTGCCCGCGGTCGTGAGCGAGACCCTGTTACGCATCGCCGTCCCGACGCCCCTGCACCGCAGCTTCGACTACCTGCCGCCGCGCGGCACGGACTGCAGCCGGCTGCAACCCGGTCAAAGGGTGCGTGTTCCGTTCGGTCGGCGTACCGCCATCGGTCTATTGCTCGGGGTCACCGGTGAATCAGGCGTTGCCCGCGATAAACTGAAGCGCGCGATTGCGGTCATCGACAGCCATCCCGTGATCGAAACCGACGTGATGGCCATGGTGCAGTGGGCCAGCGCGTATTATCACTGCCCGATCGGTGAGGCCATGGCGGCCGCGTTGCCCGTCCTCCTGCGCCGTGGCGAGTCACCGAATGCCGCGGACATTACCGCGTGGCGCCTGACCGCGGCCGGCCGCGGGGTGGATCCGGCTTCACTGGCGCGTGCCAAACGACAGGCCGCCACCATGATCCAGCTGCAGCGGCATCCCGCCGGCCTGGCACGCGAGGCCATCGATGCGCCGGCCAGTGTACTGCACGCCCTGGCCGACAAGGGCTGGATCGAGTCCTTTTCGCGCAACGCGGAAGACCCCGCGGGGCCGGTTGCAACGGAGGGTGAAGCGCCGCATACCCTGAATCCCGCCCAACAGCAGGCCATCGAGGCCATGCAGGCATCACCGGGTGGTTTCCAGCCCTGGTTGCTGGAGGGAGTCACCGGCAGCGGCAAGACCGAGGTCTACCTGCGGCTCATCGAAACGGTGCTGGCCCGGCAACAGCAGGTACTGGTACTGGTGCCGGAGATCGGTCTCACACCGCAACTGGTGGCGCGCTTCCGGCGCCGTTTCCCGGTACCGCTGGCGCTGTTGCACTCGGGGCTGGGCGAACGCGAGCGGCTGGCAGCCTGGCAGCAGGCGCGCAGCGGGGCGGCACCCGTGGTGATCGGCACGCGATCGGCCATTTTTACGCCGCTGGCCCGCCCCGGCCTGCTGGTCGTGGACGAGGAACACGATGCCTCCCTGAAGCAGCAGGACGGTTTCCGTTACTCGGCGCGCGACCTCGCCATCTGGCGCGCGCGCCATCTTGATATCCCGGTCGTGCTGGGCTCGGCGACACCCTCACTGGAAAGCCTGTACAACGTTGCGCACGGACGTTACCGGCACTGCACCCTGCCGGAGCGCACCGGCGGCGCGCGACTGCCGGCCTTCAAGGTCCTCGACATCCGCAACCAGCCGCTCGAGCAGGGGCTGTCCTACCCGCTGCTGGATGCCATCCGCCGGCACCTGGATGCCAATGGCCAGGTGCTGCTGTTTCTCAACCGGCGCGGTTTTGCGCCCACGCTGATGTGCTACGACTGCGACTGGGTCGCCGAATGCCGGCGCTGCGACGCGCGCATGACCTGGCACCGTGCCGACGGCCACCTGCACTGCCATCATTGCGGCAGCCAGCGGCCGGTCGACAGCACCTGTCCGCAATGCGGCGGCCAGGAGCTGCACCCGGTCGGTCAGGGTACGGAGCGTGTGGAGCAGGCACTGGCCGAGCGCTTTGCGGATATCGAACGCATCCGCATCGACCGCGATACCACGCGCCGCAAGGGTGAACTCGATGCCTTGCTGGGGCGCGCGCGCAATGGCGGGCGCCAGCTGCTGCTCGGCACCCAGATGCTGGCCAAGGGACACCATTTCCCCAATGTCACCCTGGTCGCCATCCTCGATGCCGACCATGGCCTGTTCAGCACCGATTTCCGGGCCAGCGAGCGCATGGCGCAGCTGATCGTGCAGGTCGCCGGGCGCGCCGGGCGGCACGAACGTCCCGGCGAGGTCATCATCCAGACCGCCCACCCGGATCACCCGCTGTTACAGCTGCTGATCACGCGCGGCTACCCGGCCTTTGCCGAGGCCGCACTGGCCGAACGGCAGGCCGCCGGGTTGCCGCCGTCCACCCGCATCGCGCTGCTGCGAGCCGAGGCCGTCGACGCACAGCGGCCGATCGACTTCCTCGAGGATGCCCGCCAGCGCATCAGCGACAGTGGCATCAGCGGCGTCGAGACCTGGGGACCGGTCCCCGCGACCATGGAACGGCGTGCCGGGCGTTACCGGGCCCAGCTGTTGCTGCAGGCGGAGCAGCACGGCCGGCTGCAACAGCTGCTCGGCCAGCTGGTACGGGAACTGGAGGGGCTGAAAGCGGCACGCCGGGTCCGCTGGTCTGTCGATGTGGACCCGGCGGACACCTATTGACCAACGGCTAAAGGGGACAGTTGCACCTCTCTAACAGGGGCAGTTGCAGTTGTTCTAACCGTGGCAGTTGCAACTGCCACGGTGGCCGGGATAATAGCGGGTTCGCCGGTATGTAGGAGCGGACGTTGTCCGCGAACAAATCAAGCATTGCTATTCGCGCGATGTACAGGGATGTCCAAGTGCCGCGTGAGGCATGGAGAAGGTGAGACCGGGAACCGGTCGAGAGGCTGGCCTGGGCCATGCCGGGAGCGGCCATACCTGCGCTCCTACGCGAATCGACACACCTGCAGGGGCGCACCGCGTGCGCGAATAAAATCAGTGGTCACGTGAAAGAACACATTATCAAAATCCTCACCGACGCAGTGACGCAACTGCAGGCCGACGGTGATCTGCCGGGCGATGTCACGCCGACTGTCATGGTCGAGCGGGCACGCGATCGTGCGCACGGGGACTTTGCCAGCAACCTGGCAATGACACTGGCCAGGGCCGCGCGTTGCAAGCCGCGCGACCTTGCGGAAAAGATCGTCGCCGCCCTGTCCACCGACGGTGGCATCGACAAGGTGGAAATCGCCGGACCGGGCTTTATCAATTTTTACCTTGGCAGTGATGCCTGGCACGGTGTCGTGACCGACATCCTTCAGCAAGCCGGGGCATACGGCCGCAGCAACGCCGGAGCGGGCCAACAGGTCCAGGTCGAGTTCGTCTCGGCCAACCCCACCGGACCCCTGCATGTGGGTCATGGCCGCGGGGCAGCCTACGGGGCGGCCGTTGCCGACCTGCTGGAGGCCGTCGGTTGCACGGTGCACCGCGAGTATTACGTCAACGACGACGGACGGCAGATGGACATCCTCGCGACCAGTGTCTGGCTGCGCTACCTGGAGCTGGGCGGAGCGGAGTTCGATTTTCCGTCGAACGGCTACCAGGGAGACTATGTGCAGGACATCGCCGCCACCCTCAGGCGGGAACACGGCGATGACTATGATCATGCCGTCAGTGAGGTATTCACCGATCTGCCGGCCGATGCCCCGGCAGGCGACAAGGAAGCGCATATCGACGCGCTGATTCAACGCACCCGTGAGTTACTGGGTGACAATCGCTACCGCTACGTCTTTGAACTCGGCCTGAATACCATCCTCGATGATATCCGCGACGACCTCGGTCTGTTTGGTGTCGACTACCAGGAGTGGTACTCGGAACGCAGCCTGGTGGAAAGCGGCGCGGTCAACAAGGCAATCGAACGACTGCGACACTCGAAACATGTCTACGAGCAGGACGGGGCGCTGTGGTTCCGCTCGACCGACTACGGCGACGAGAAGGACCGGGTACTGGTGCGCGACAATGGCCAGACCACCTACTTCGCCTCGGACATCGCCTATCATGCCAACAAGCTGGAGCGCGGCTACGATCGCGTCATTGATATATGGGGCGCCGATCATCACGGCTACGTGCCGCGCGTCAAGGCGGCCCTGCAGGCACTGGGCGACGATCCGGCAAAACTGGACGTGCTGCTGGTGCAGTTTGCAATCCTGTACCGCGGCGGTGAAAAGGTGCAGATGTCGACGCGCTCCGGCGAATTCGTCACCCTGCGGCAATTGCGCAAGGAAGTCGGCACCGATGCGGCACGCTTTTTCTATGTGATGCGCAAGTGCGAGCAACACATGGACTTCGACCTCGACCTGGCCAAGTCACAGTCAAACGACAACCCGGTGTACTATATACAGTATGCCCATGCACGCGTACGCAGCGTGTTCCGGCAACTGGCGGAGAAGCAGCTTGAATGGGACCGGGCGGACGGGCTCGCGGGCATGAATGCGCTGGGTGAAACACACGAGGACGCGCTGCTGGTCAGCCTGTCGCGCTACCCGGAAGTGGTGGAATCCGCGGCCTTCAACCATGAACCGCATATGCTGACCCACTACCTGCGCGAGCTGGCCAATGACTTCCATACCTACTACAACGCCCACACCTTCATCACGGATGATGCCGGACTGCGCAATGCACGCCTGTGCCTGATCGAAGCCACGCGCCAGGTCATCGCCAACGGCCTGCACCTGCTGGGCGTCTCGGCGCCTGACTCCATGTAGGGGCCTCACAGAAGCATGCCACGCGATTACAAACACCGGGCAAACCGCCGTAAAAAACGGCCAGCGGTATCACCCTGGCTGGGTGTGTTGACCGGCCTGTTGATCGGGCTGTTCGTCGCCTTCCTCGTCTATATAAAGATGCAGTCGAACGGGCCACCGCCGCAGGTCATCGTCAAGGAAACGCTGCCGGCAAAATCCGCCATTGAAGCCGCGGCCATGGAAGACGAGGCAGACAGCAAGCCGCCGGAGCCGCGCTTCGATTTCTACACCCTGCTGCCCGAGATGGAAGTGGTCGTGCCCGAACAGCAGATCCGGGGCAAGCCCGAACAGGGCGTGCGCCAGGTCGAGCGCCCCGGCACCTACTACCTGCAGGTCGGCTCGTTCAAAAACAGCGAACAGGCCGACCGCCTGAAGGCCGAACTGGCAATCATGGGTTTCGAAACCGTCATCCAGAAAGTCACCATCGACAACAAC
>JABDRC010000098.1 GCA_013041945.1 Halobacteria archaeon | reverse complement strand
GTTGTTTTCTCTGTGGCCTCTGTGAACTCTGTGGTGAAGTTATTGTTAAATAGGGGCTGTTCTGGATAACAGAGGACACAGAGACGACAACCAGGTCATCTTGTTATTTCTCCGGAAGAAATCAATTTCCATGCTCCGGGAATGACCTTGATTATGTTTGGTTTTGCTTTATTTCTCTGTGTTCTCTGTGATCTCTGTGGCGAAGTTTTTAAAATTATGAATCAATTAATCGAAAACAGTACCCCCGACGGGTATGCGGCATGATTCGGGGTCTGCTTGCCGCCATTCTGCTGCTGACAGCCGCCATGCTCCCCGCGAGCGAACGTGCGGGCGGCTGGCGGCTGGCCGAAGAATCCAGCCCCTATCTGCAAATGCATGCGGACAACCCGGTGGAGTGGTACCCCTGGGGCGAGGCCGCGCTGCAGAAGGCGCGCCGCGAGAACAAGCCGCTGTTCATCTCCATCGGTTACTTCACCTGTCACTGGTGTCACGTGATGGCGCGTGAATCATTCAGCAACGCGGCCATTGCCGAATTGCTGAACAAGCATTTCGTGGCCATCAAGATCGACCGCGAACAGCGCCCGGACCTCGATGCCGCGTATATGTCGTATGTCGAATTGACGAAGGGCATTGGCGGCTGGCCGCTGTCGGCATGGGCAACGCCCGATGGCGAGCCGTTCCTGGGCGGGACCTATTACCCGCCGGAGTCATCGCCGGGGCAGACGGGATTCAGGGAGCTGCTTGAGCGCCTGGCAGAATTGTGGGGAGAAGACGAAGCGGCTATCCGCCGGACCGCGCAGCAGGCGGTCGACCTGCTGGCATCGCTCGGGCGTTCGCTGCGCCCGGTGGAACTGACCGATGCACCGCTGGCGGCGGCCAGGCAGGAATACCGCCTGCTGTACGACGAACTGCAGGGCGGCTTCGGTCCGGCGCCGAAATTTCCGCAGCCCGCGCGCCTGCTGTTCCTGCTGGAGGATTCGGAACCCTCCAGCCGGGACATGGCAGCGCACACACTGGAGCACATGATCGCCGGCGGTATCCATGATCACCTGGGCGGCGGCTTCCACCGGTATTCCACCGACTTCGAGTGGCGCCTGCCGCATTTCGAGAAAATGCTCTATGACCAGGCGCTGGTGGCGCGTGCCTGCCTGGTGGCATGGCGCGAGACACGGCGGCCGTTATTCGCTGCTGCCGCGCGCGCTGTGCTCGATTTCAGTCTGCGCGAACTGCGCCATCCACAGGGCGGTTTTTATTCCGCGCTGGGCGCGGACAGCCCGGCCGACAGCACCGCGGATGCGCACCTGCAGGAGGGCGCGTACTACACCTGGCGCTGGGACCAGCTGACCGCGGCCCTCGGCGAGGGTGCGCTGCTGGACTGGGCCGCGGCGCGCTATGGACTGTCGCAGCGCGGCAATGCACTGCACGACCCGCTGGGCGAAATGGTCGGCAGGAATGTCCTGGTCGAACTGCATGACGAGGGGCAACTGGCGAAACAGTTCGATGTCGACCTGCTGACCGCCCGGCAGCGCAATGCGCGCGTGGACGGCCTGTTGCGCGAGGCGCGCAGCACACGCCCGCCGGTGCCGGTCGATGACAAGGTTGTGACGGCGTGGAATGGCTACATGATCACCACGCTGGCGCTGGCCGGTCGCCTGCTGGATGAACCGCGCTATCTCGAGGCGGCCGAACAGGCGGCGGGTTTCATGCTGCAACAACTCCACGACGAGGAAGATGACGTGCTGTACCGGGACTGGCGTGAGGGCACGCGCGGCTCCGCCGGCTTCAACGAAGATTATGCCGGGCTGGCCGAGGGTCTGCTGTCACTCTACCGGGTGACCGGCGAGCGACGCTGGCTGCAACGGGCACAGGGTCTGGTCGAACAACAGCTCGCATTGTTCTGGGATGACACCCATGGCGGGTTCTACAACACGACCGGCGACCGTGCCGGGTGGCTGCGCGAGAAGCGGCTGGTCGATGGTGCCAGTGTGTCGGACAACGGTGTTTCGCTGCACGTGCTGCTGACACTCGGACGCATGACGGGACAGCAAAAATATACGGACCGGGCCCGGCAGGTGGCGGCCTGGGCCATGGCGCAGCTTGCCGAAGTCCCGTCCGAGATGCCCTACACGCTGCGCGCCTGGCCGCGGCTGCTCGATGCAGAGACTGCATCAGAAAAATCACGTAACTAATTGATATAATATTATAAAAGCACGGTCTGGCGGACGCCCGCTGGTGCAGGCGCGGGGGTACTGGCGCTGCCGTGGCCTGCAGGGGGGCGGGTTTGAAGCGTGGCACTCGCCGACGCAACGCATCGGGCCGGGATCGATTATTCCGCGCGTTCCGGAATCTGCGTGACTTCGACGCGGTTGTTCGCGGCGGCAACCGCATTCCATTCGCTTGCCGAGACACCGGCATCACGCGGCGGGTAGGGCAGTTTCGGCCGGCTGTTTTGATAGTTCACTATATCGACGCGGATGTCATCGCTGTTCACCAGCGGTGATGTGGCCATGAAGTTGGCAAAGCCGATGGATTGCCGCTCGCCGAGCGTCGGCAGCTGGTAGAACGGGTGGCCGATGAGGCTGCAATCCGACATGTAACGCCCGTCATCGGCCATGCGGTAGCCGTCCA
>JABDRC010000091.1 GCA_013041945.1 Halobacteria archaeon | reverse complement strand
ACCCGCCGGCGCGTGCCAGCAGTCGATCGAGCAACCGGCCGGGCAGGATGCGCTTGAGGAAGGCAAACAGGTAGGTCGGGAACGTCACGTAGTAACGGTCTTTCGGCCGTCGGCTTTCCAGGGCATGGATGACGCGTTTCAGTACCGCCTCCGGTCCCAGTGTGAAGGGCACGACCGCGCCTTCCTGCTGCAGGCGGACCTCCAGCCGACGGTAGGTCTCGCGGTGGGCGCTGTTGCCCGGATCGATATTGGCCTGGTAGGCGGCCCAGGCGTTTTGACGGATGCGGCTGGTGATCGGCCCCGGCTCGATCAGCGAGACATGGATGTCCGTGCCGCGCAATTCCAGCCGCAGGGTGTCCACCAGACCCTCGAGCGCGAACTTGCTGGCATTGTATGCACCCCGAAAGCGCATGGCGGTGAAACCCAGGATGGAGCTGTTGTAGATGACCCGGCCATGCCCCTGCCTGCGCATGACCGGCAGCACCAGGTTGTTGAGCTCATGCCAGCCGAACAGGTTGGTCTCGAACTGCCTGCGCAGGACATCCCGCCGCAGGTCCTCCAC
Source organism: Halobacteria archaeon (assembly GCA_013041945.1). Taxonomy (GTDB): domain Bacteria; phylum Pseudomonadota; class Gammaproteobacteria; order UBA9214; family UBA9214; genus UBA9214. The sequence continues at coordinate 6,249 of JABDRC010000091.1, read as the reverse complement.
GGCACCCGGCTGGCTGTAGGCGCCGTTGTGAAACACCGCATCGAGGCGGTTGCCGGTACGCACGAGGACCTCTTGCACAGCAGTGGCAATGGAGTCCGAGTCGTCGAGGTCCAGTTGCAGGCTTTCCAGGCCTTCCGCGGCAAGGCGCTCGACGTCGCTGTGCCTGCGTGCCGTGGCAAACACGCGGTAACCGCGCGCCCGGAGGCCGCGGGCAACGCAGTGGCCGATGCCGGATGAGCAGCCGGTAATCAGTATCGAGCGCTTGTCCATTTCTGTATGGCCTGATGAGTGTTCCGCAAAATGATGATATTAAACAATAAAGCACGCCCGGTCATGGTGGTGTGTCAGTGCGACGTGCTTGCCTTCCGGCCAGACCGGAATTGGCCGGGTACTTGTGCAGCGACCCGCCATTACATAGTATCCCCTCCCTGATCGCAGCAGTACCCGCCGGACACAGGTGGTCATCAACAATCAGGAGGGGATTCATGAATACCAAGCATTTGATTGCCATTGTCTCTGCAGCGGGGCTGGCGCTGGCTTCACAGCACGCATTCGCAAAAGGCCCGTCTTATACCTATGCCGAGATCGGCTATGTCCATTTTGATGCCGATAAATATGACGGCAACGGTGCCGAGGTCAATATATCCTTTGGCGCAACGGAACATATTTTCCTCAAGCTGGGATATTCCCGCCTGTTTGTTGATGCGGCAGCTGTCGTCTCCGACATCGACGTAGACCAGTTCAATATCGGCATGGGTGGCCATATGCCGGTGACCGATAACATCGATGTGCTTGGTGTTGTCAGTTATGTCGACCGGGAATACTCGGGCGGTATCCCGACCGAGGCAGATGAAGGCTACCAGGTCGACCTGGGGGTGCGCGGCATGATCACCAAGAAGGCCGAGCTGAATGCGACCGCATCGTTCCGGCACATGAACCTGACTTCGGCGATGGGCGTCGCCGATGACGAGGACATCGGTTTCGAGGTCGGTACCGTGATCAAGCTGAAGAAGAAATTCCACTTCAGCGGCAATGTCAATTACTTCGATGAAACCGAAGAGGCCGGTGTCTTCCTGGGCATTCGCCTGAAGCTCTGATCCACCGGGCAATCGACGCAAATCGGGACCCGCCGCATGGCGGGTTCTTTTTTGCCGGCATGAAGGGTCGCTGCGGGCATCCTGCCCGCTCGCGGCACGGGTAACTCCCTGTCGGCCGCGGGTAAATCTGGTCACGCGCTTCCGGGTACTCTGCGGCACCCGGGTACCCCCGGCACCAGCACCATGCGTGGTGCACGGACTATTTCTCCGCGTTATGTTCGAGCTTCCGTTCTTCCTGCTGCAGCGCCCATAACCGCGCATAGGTGCCCTGCTGCTCCAGCAGGGACTGGTGCATACCGGACTCGACGATCCGCCCGTTTTCCATGACCAGGATGCTATCGGCATCCACGATGGTCGACAGGCGGTGCGCGATGACCAGGCTGGTGTGGTGCGCGGCCGCCTCGCGCAGTGCCTCCAGGATGACCTGCTCGGAACGGGAATCGAGGCTGGAGGTGGCCTCGTCGAATACCAGGATACGCGGGTCCTTAAGAATGGCGCGTGCAATCGCCACGCGCTGCTTCTCGCCACCCGAGAGTTTCAGGCCGCGCTCGCCGACCACGGTGGCGTAGCCTTCCGGCAGGCCGGCGATGAAGCCGTGGATGTTCGCCAGCCTCGCCGCCTGCTCGATCTCTGCCTGTGTCGCGTCGGGCCGCGCGTAGGCGATGTTGTACAGCAGGGACTCGTTGAACAGCACGGTGTCCTGCGGCACGATGCCGATGGCGCGCCGCAGGCTGTCCTGCGTGACCTGGCTGATGTCCTGGTCATTGATCAGGATGCGCCCGGCCGGGATGTCGTAAAAGCGGAACAGCAGCCGTGCCAGCGTGGACTTGCCGGCGCCGCTCGGGCCGACCACGGCGACCTTCTCGCCGGGGCGGATGGTGAATGAGATGTCGTGCAGGATAGGGCGGTCCGGCTCGTAGGCAAATGATACGTGCTCGAAGCGTATCCCGGCATTACCCGGCTCGAGGTCGGGTACGCCCGCCCGGTCGGCAATTTCCGGATCGCGGTTGAGGACGTCGAACATCAGAGACATGTCGGCAAGCGAGTGCTTGAGCTGGCTGTAGACGATGCCGAGAAAGTTGAGCGGTATGAACAGCTGCAGCAGGAAGGCGTTGACCAGCACCAGGTCACCGAGTGTCATGGTGCCGTCGACCACGCCCTGCGCGGCCAGGATCATGATCAGTGTGACACCGATGGCAATGATCGCGGCCTGGCCGACATTCAGCGCCGACAGCGATGTCTGGCTCTTCACCGCCGCGGCTTCCCAGCCCTGCAGGCTGTCGTCGTAGCGCCGCAGTTCGTAGTGCTCGTTGCCGAAATACTTGACGGTTTCGTAGTTCAGCAGGCTGTCGATCGCCTGCGTGTTGGCCTTCGAGTCGAAGGCATTCATGGTCACGCGGTATTTCATGCGCCACTCCGTGATCACCATGGTGAATACGATGTAGACAATGACAGAGACGAACGTAACCACCGCGAACCATACTTCGTAGCGTGTCAGCAGGATGCCGGCGATCATCAGGATCTCCACCAGCGTGGGCAGGATGCTGAACACCATGTAGTTCATCAGCGAGCTGACACTGCGGGTGCCGCGGTCGATGTCACGCGACAGCCCGCCGGTCTTGCGCTCCAGGTGAAAGCGCAGGGACAGCCGATGCAGGTGTTCGAGCACCCGCAGCGATACCTTGCGCATCGCCCCGTGCCGCACCCTGGCGAACACCGAGTCCCTCAGTTCGGTGAACAGCGAGCTGGCAAGCCGCAGGCAGCCGTACATGAGCAACAGCGCGAGCGGTAGCACCAGCAGGGAGGACTCGTCGACATCCAGGTGGTCGACGATGTCCTTCAGTACCAGCGGGATACCCACGTTGGCCACCTTGGCCAGCACCAGGCAGGACAGCGCCAGCAGCACGCGGCCGCGGTAGTCCCACAGGAACGGCGCCAGCGCCCGCAGGGTGCGGATGTCGCTGCCGGCCGTGCCGGGCATGTGGGTGGGACGTGTGCGCATGGACGGGATCGATTGCGGATGACCAGGCGTATTGTCACAGAATATCCGCACTACCGGTACTGTTACGGCTGTTATCATGGCGCGCCGGGCCTGTATAATGCGCTCTTTTTCCCCACTGCCTGGTACTTCCGGTATGCCGATCTACGAGTATGAATGCGGAGAATGCGGACACGTCTTCGAAACCCTGCAGCGCATCAGCGACGCACCGCTGAGCGAGTGCCCGGCCTGCCACAAGCCGGCCCTGAAGAAACTGGTATCGGCGGCGGCCTTTCGCCTCAAGGGCGGCGGCTGGTACGAGACCGACTTCAAGACCGGCAACAAGAAAAATGTTGACCAGGGCGACAAGAAGGGCGACAAGAAGGCCGGCAAGGGTGCTGACGCGAAGGCGGCGTCGGGCAGTACCTCGAAGCCGAAAAAAACGGGTGACTCCGGCTGACCGGCCGACACCGACACTGATATTCCAACTGCAACCGGAAACTGAATTATGCGCAGCCTTTATTGCGGCGATGTGACCACCGACCATCTCGACCAGCACGTGACCCTGTGCGGCTGGGTACACCGCCGCCGCGATCATGGCGGCGTGATCTTCGTTGACCTGCGCGATCACAAGGGGTTGCTGCAGGTGGTCTTCGACCCGGACACGGAAGAGACCTTCGCCACGGCGGAGCGCATCCGTAACGAGTTTGTCCTGCAGGTCAGGGGCCGTGTGCGCCGCCGTCCGCCCGGTACGGAGAATCCGGACATGAAAACCGGCGAGGTCGAGGTGCTGGGCCTGGAACTGACCGTGCTGAACACGGCCGAGACGCCGCCGTTCCAGCTGGAAGACACCGATATCGGCGAGGAGACACGACTGCGTTTCCGCTACATCGACCTGCGCCGTCCGGAGATGCAGGAAAAGATCCGGCTGCGCGCGCGTATCACCCATGCCATGCGCACCTTTCTCGACGGCCAGGGCTTCATCGACGTCGAAACGCCGGTGCTGACGCGCTCGACGCCGGAAGGTGCACGCGATTACCTGGTGCCCAGCCGCACCCACCCGGGGGAATTCTTCGCCCTGCCGCAGTCACCGCAGCTGTTCAAGCAGTTGTTGATGATGAGCGGCATGGACCGCTACTACCAGATCGCGCGCTGTTTCCGCGACGAGGACCTGCGCGCCGACCGTCAGCCGGAATTCACCCAGCTGGATATCGAGACCTCGTTCATGTCGGAAGGGCAGATCATGTCGGTCACGGAAACCATGGTGCGCGAGCTGTTCCGTGACATCCTCGGCGTGTCGCTGCCGGACCCGTTTCCGCATATGTCCTATGCCGAGGCCATGCAGCGCTTCGGTACGGACCGGCCGGACCTGCGCATACCGCTGGAACTGGTCGACCTCGGCGACGTCATGCAGGACGTCGAATTCAAGGTCTTTTCCGGGCCGGCGCAGGACCCGGGCGGGCGCGTGGCCGCGCTGCGCGTACCGGGCGGCGGCGGGCTCAGCCGCAAGGAGATCGACGACTACACGAAATATGTCGGCAAGTACGGCGCCAGGGGCCTGGCCTATATCAAGGCGAACGAGGTGGCCGCGGGCCGCGACGGCCTGCAATCGCCAATCCTCAAGTTCCTGCCGGACGCTGTCATCAGCGCCATCGTCGAGCGCACCGCACTCGAGGACGGCGACCTGGTGTTCTTCGGGGCCGACCGGGTCCGGGTGGTCAACGAGTCGCTGGGTGCGCTGCGTGTCCGGCTCGGGCATGACCGGGATATGCTCGCGGGTGACTGGAAACCGCTATGGATCGTGGACTTCCCGATGTTCGAGCGCGACGAGAAGTCCGGCCGCTGGATGGCCCTGCACCACCCGTTCACGGCGCCCAATACCGATGATGCGGCACAACTCGCCGATGATCCGGGCGGAACGCTTTCGCGTGCCTATGACATGGTGCTGAACGGCACCGAGCTGGGCGGTGGCTCCATCCGTATCCACCACACGGACATGCAGCAGGCCGTGCTGAAGCTGCTGGGTATCGAGGAGGACGAGGCGCGCAACAAGTTCGGCTTCCTGCTGGACGCACTCAAGTACGGCTGCCCGCCGCACGGCGGCATCGCCTTCGGTCTCGACCGGCTGGTGATGTTGATGACCGGCGCTGCCTCGATCCGCGAAGTGATGGCCTTCCCGAAGACCCAGACCGCCGCCTGCCCGCTGACCTCCGCACCGTCGCCCGTGGACACCGGCCAGCTGATCGAACTGGGCATCCACCTGCACAAGCCGCCCGGTGTGGAGTCCTGATACCCGGTAGCCACCTCGCAACGTTTGCAGGGTGCGCTACGCGCACCAAAATATTTGCCACGGATTCCGTGGCAAGTTTTTTTAACGATCTGAATTGGTGATGAATCGGACCCGGCATGGCGGATAGTGTCATTCTTGTCCACGGCCTGTGGATGACCAGCCTGGTGATGTGGCCGCTGGCACAGCGCCTGAAGCACTGTGCGTTACAGCCGAAGCTGTTCAATTATCACTCCCTGCGCAAAACCATTCACGCCAATGCACAGGCACTGGCGCAGACTGTCCGCCAGCAACCGCCCGGACCTGTGCACCTGGTCGGGCACAGCCTGGGCGGCCTGGTGATCCTGCAGGCCCTGCAGGATGAGCCGGCACTGATCGACGGCCGCGTGGTCCTGCTGGGCAGCCCCGTGAACGGCAGCGTGGTGGCCCGGCGCCTGTACCGGCGAGAGCTGTCACGCTGGCTGGTCGGGCGCGGTGCAGAGGACCGTCTGGCCTGGGGCGGCGGCGACTGGCGCGGCCAGCAGCAACTCGGCATCATCGCCGGCACCCGCCCGGTCGGCGTCGGCCATGCCCTGGGTGGTCTCACCGGCCCCAATGACGGCACCGTCACGGTGGCCGAGACGCGGCTGGCCGGCTGCACGGATACGCTGCACATCCATACCACGCATACGGGCCTGATGGTTTCGCATGCGGTGGCGCGGGCGACCTGCCGGTTTCTGCACGACGGGCGTTTTTCCGGTAGCACATGACCGCAATACGTGGCTATAACTCGGCTTCCCGGCAGTGTTAAACTGCCTGCAGTGCGTTGAACAGGGACATCAGGACATGGCAGGACACAGTAAATGGGCCAACATACAACACCGCAAAGGGGCCCAGGATGCCAAGCG
>JABDRC010000089.1 GCA_013041945.1 Halobacteria archaeon | reverse complement strand
TTATACATCAGGGCGGGGGCCAGCGGCGCGCCTGCGGCGTCACACAACAGCAGGGTCGACGACGTGCCGTCGATACAGATTGCCGCCACACCGGCCAGGTCCGCCTGTCTTTTCAGGGCGTCGAGATTGTCCCCCAGGGCCGCCCACCACAGCGCCGCATCCTGTTCGACCGCCGCGCCGGCGTGGACTGGTGCCGGCAGCGGGGTCTGCACCCCGGCAAGCGGCTGCGCGTCGCCGCCAATCAGGCTGCTGCGACAGCCCGTGGTGCCAACATCAAGACCCAGGTAGGCAGGCATGTGTGCCCCGTCATCCATTGGGCAGGAAAGGACTTGTGCTGCAGCGACCGCACCATCCGGGAAAGTGAGCGCTCACCGGGAAAAACCTGCCAGGAACGTCGCCAGCATGGCGATTGCCTTTTTCTGCGGCCCTGGCCCCGGTGCGGCGAATAAGCAGTAGGATGAATACAAATTATTGAAATTATTAAATATTTATATCCGTGGCCGGTTGCCAGCCGGGCTGGCGATGCTCGACGACCACCTCTGTATATATACCGCCGCGCACCATGAAGTCGGCGCGCAGTCGCATGAAGCGCGGCTGACAGGCCGCGACCAGGTCGGCCAGGATCCGGTTGGTGACGGCTTCATGGAAGGCGCCTTCATCACGCCAGGACCAGATATAAAGCTTCAGGGACTTGAGTTCCACGCAGCGCTGGTCCGGGATGTAGTCCAGGTGCAGGGTGGCGAAGTCCGGCTGCCCGGTCTTCGGGCACAGGCAGGTGAATTCCGGCATGCGAATGCGGATGCGGTAGTCCCGTTCCGGGTGCGGGTTCGGGAAGGTCTCGAGATCCTTGCTGGGTCGGGTGGGCATGCGAAGAAGATACAAGAGAAAAGATACAAGATACAAGATATAGATGATTTAAAATGCTTGTATCTTCTATCTTGTATCTTGTATCTTACGAGCCCATGCGGTTGTCCAAGATAAAGCTGGCCGGATTCAAGTCTTTCGTCGATCCGACCACCATTCATCTGCCGAGTAATCTGGTTGGCGTGATCGGCCCGAACGGTTGCGGCAAATCCAACATTATCGATGCCGTACGCTGGGTGTTGGGCGAGATGTCCGCCAAGAACCTGCGCGGCGACTCGATGACGGATGTCATTTTCAACGGCTCCAACGGCCGCAAGCCGGTGGGTCACGCCAGCATCGAACTGGCCTTCGACAACAGCAGCGGCACCATCGGCGGGCAGTATGCCGGTTACAACGAGATTTCCATTCGTCGGCAGGTGTCGCGCGACGGGACCTCGACCTACTTCCTGAACAACACCCGCTGTCGCCGGCGCGACATCACCGATATTTTCCTGGGTACGGGACTCGGACCGCGCAGCTATTCCATTATCGAGCAGGGCATGATCTCGCGCCTTATCGAGGCCAAGCCGGACGACCTGCGCTCTTTCCTGGAAGAGGCGGCCGGCATCTCGAAATACAAGGAGCGCCGGCGCGAGACCGAAAACCGCATACGCCATACACGCGAGAATCTGGACCGGCTGAATGACCTGCTCGAGGAAATCGAGAAACAGCTGGAAAAACTGCAGCGCCAGTCGCGTGCGGCGGAGCGTTACAAGGAACTCAAGGCAGAGGAACGCCAGGTCAGTGCCGAGCTGCTGGCACTGCGCTACAGCGCAATGCACGCACAGAGCAGCGAGTGCGAGCGCATGGTCCATGATCGCGAACTCGCGCTGGAAGCCGAAACGGCCGCACAGCGCAAGCTCGAAAGCGAGCTGGAAAAGCTGCGCGACAGCCTTACGGCGGCCAATGATGCGTTCAACAACGTGCAGGGCAGCTACTACAAGCTGGGTGCCGACGTGGCCCGTGTCGAACAGGCCATCCAGCATCACCGCGAATCGCGTCAGCAGCAACAACAGGAACTGATGCGCGCGGAGCAGACGCTCGGCGAGGTCGAGGAACATATCGGTCTGGATACCGGGCGGCTCGCCGAGCTGGCCGGCAATATCGAAACCATCGGTCCGGAATACGAAGCGGCACAGGCCAGGCTGGAATCGTCCAACAGTGCGCTGGCCGAGGCTGAACAGGCCATGCAGGCCTGGCAAACGGAATGGGATGCCTTCAACCTGCGCGTCGCCGACCGCAGCCAGACCGCACAGGTTGAACGCGCACGGCTCGATCATCTCGAGCGCCACATGCACCAGCTGGACGAACGCCTCGGCCGCATGGGCGAGGAACAGCAGCAACTCGGCGGCCAGGCACTGACGGCGGATATCGAACAGCTGGTCAATGAGCTGCAGGGACGCGAGACGCTGGTGTCCGGGGTGCAGGTCAGGCTGGACACCGCGATCCGCCGCATCGGGGACCTGCGCATCAGTCTGGAGGACCAGGAACGCGCACTCGCCGACCTGCAGAGCGAACACCACGACGTGCGCGGACAGCTGGCTTCGCTGGAGACGCTGCAGCGGGCGGCACTCGGGCAGCGTTCCGAACAGATCAGCGGCTGGCTGAAGACCCACGGCCTGCAGGCCGCCCCGCGCCTGGCGCAGGAAATCCAGGCAGAGCCGGGCTGGGAGCATGCCGTCGAGACCGCGCTCGGCAATTACCTCGAGGCCGTCTGTGTCGACGGTCTGGACGATGCGGAGCGGGTGCTCGGCAGCCTGTCGGAGGGCGATATCTCGCTGTTCGACCTCAGTGCAGCGCAAGTCGCCGGGGCGGACGGACATGCCGGTGTGCCGCTGGCGAACAAGGTCAGCGCGCCGTGGTCCGTGGCCGCGCTGCTGGACGGGATCTATGCCGCCGGATCGCTGGCCGAGGCCCTGTCGTTGCGCGCCAGTCTCGGTGCGCATGAATCCGTGATTACCCGGGAAGGTATCTGGGTCGGCCGCAGCTGGCTGCGGGTCGCGCGGGATACCGATGCGCGCGCCGGCGTGCTGGAGCGCGAACGTGATATCAACCGGCTCATGGAGACGGTGCAGGCACAGGCGGCGGACATCGAGGAGTTCGACCAGGCGGTCGCGGCGTCGCGCGAGGGTCTGCGTGCAGCCGAAGCGGAGCGTGACCAGTTGCAGCAGGAATACAACACGACGCACCGCACCGTCAGTGAACTGGGCGCCGAGCTTGCCGCTGCCAGGTCCCGTCTTGACCAGCAGCGCAGTCGCAGTGAACACGTCATGGTCGAGACCGAGGCGTTGCGTGCGGAGAAGGAAAAGGAGGCGCAGGAGCAGGCGGATGCGCTGGCCCGGCTCGAGGCGGCGCTGGCCGCCAGCGAGCAGCTGAAGGTGGAGCGTGAATCGCGTACCCGCCAGCAGCAGGAACTCGGCGGTGTGCTGGACGCGGCACGCGAGCGTGCGCGCGGCGACCAGCAGATAATGCATGAACTGGCAATTCGCGCCGAGTCCATGCGCACTGCGCATGCGGCGACCGGGCAGGCGCTTTCGCGAATGCATGAACAGAGCCGGCAATTGCTGGAACGGCGCGAGGAACTGAACAATGTACTCGCGCAGGGCGACACGCCGATTGTGCAGCTGGACGAAGAACTGGAAGGTTTGTTGTCCGGCCGACTGGAGGTGGAAGGTGAACTCGCCGAGTCACGCCGCCAGGTGGAGAGCCTCGAGCATGACATCCGCGAACTGGATCAGTCACGTGTGCGCAAGGAGCGCGAGGTCAACGAGCAGCGCGAACAGATCACCCGGGACCGCATGGCCTGGCAGGAAATCCGCGTGCGCAGCGAAACCCTGCTGGAACAGATCACGGAATCCGGCTTCGAATACAAACCGCTGCTGGACAATCTCGATAACGAGGCCACTGTCGAAGTCTGGGCGGAGCGCGCAGAGAAGCTGGAACGCCGTATCCAGCGTCTCGGGGCGATCAACCTGGCGGCAATCGACGAGTACGAGGAAGAATCCAAGCGCAAGGTTTACCTCGATGCGCAGCATGCCGATCTGATCGAGGCTTTGCAGACACTGGAAAATGCAATTGCAAAGATCGACCGGGAGACGCGCGCGCGCTTCAGGGAGACCTTCGACAGCGTCAATCAGGGGATGCAGGAAAACTTTCCCGTCCTGTTCGGTGGCGGCACCGCCCATCTGGAATTGACCGGCGACGACCTGCTGGATACCGGCGTGACGGTGATGGCCCGGCCGCCCGGCAAGCGCAACAGCACCATTCATCTGCTTTCCGGTGGTGAAAAGGCCCTGACGGCCATTGCGCTGGTGTTCGCCATATTCAGGCTGAACCCGTCGCCATTCTGCATGCTCGACGAGGTGGATGCGCCGCTGGATGATGCCAATGTCAGCCGCTACTGCGACATGGTGCGCAAGATGTCAGAACAGGTGCAGTTTATCTTCATCACGCACAACAAGATTACCATGGAAATGGCCAACCAGTTGACCGGTGTAACCATGCACGAACCGGGTGTATCGCGTCTGGTCGCCGTCGACGTCGATGAGGCCGTGCAATTGGTGGCGGTATGAGAGACCGGTCTCCCTGCTAATCTGTCCGTATCGCTACAGGCAGTCATCCAGGGGATCGATCACGTTATTCTGCCGGGACAGGGTGCTGAATGGAAAACATGCGCTGGATATTGTTACTGGCCGGTGTGCTGCTGGTCGCCGGTATCTACATTGCAGGCCGCCTGCAGTCACGCGAACCGAAACCGCGCAAACATCGCAGCGTAGCGGCCCGGCTCCGCCGCAGAACCGGGCCGGACCCCGGCGCTGACGCCATCGACGGATTCACCATCGACGAGCTGGACTCGATGAACCAGCTGGTGGCCGGGGACAGGGATGCGCGGCCGAATGAGGCCGTTACCGACATTCGGCGCAACACCCCGAAAACGGCTGCAGTCGACAAGGTCTTTTCCGTGTTCGTTACCGCGCCGACCAGCGTGCCGTTCCGCGGCCCGGTGCTGCTGGGTGCCATGGCGGTGGCAAAGCTCGAGTTTGGCGACATGCAGATCTTCCACCGCACCGAGCTGGTCGACGGCCGGGAGAAGGTGCTGTTTTCCGTCGCCAACATCCGCGAGCCCGGAACGTTCGATCTGTCGGCAATGGACGATTTCACCACCGAGGGGCTTGTACTGTTCATGCAGGTGCCCTGTGCAGTGGACGCCGGCCGTGCCTTCGACGCAATGATCGAGTCGGCGCGCATTCTGGCCGACACTCTCGATGGACATGTCTGCGATACAAGACGCAGCGCCCTGACACAGCAGACCATCAGGCACATGCGCGAGGAAGTCATCAACTACCAGTTGCGGCAGCGGGTGGCGAAAACGGCATCATGAAGGTGCCGGCGGCGGCGCGTAACCGTGCCCGCGAACTGCATGCACAGCTCCACGAACACAATTATCGTTACTACATCCTCGATGCGCCGCTGATTTCCGATGCGGAGTACGATGCCCTGCTGCGCGAACTGCAGGACCTCGAGGAAACCTATCCCCCGCTGACCACGCCGGACTCGCCTACACAGCGTGTCGGCGCGGAACCCGTCAAGGCGTTCGGCGAAGTGCGGCACGAGCTGCGCATGCTGTCGCTGGACAATGCCTTCTCCGATGATGAACTGGCTGACTTCGACCGGCGGGCACAGGCTGCGCTCGGCAGTGCACAGGTCGACTACGCGGCCGAGCCGAAGCTGGATGGTCTCGCCGTCAGTCTCCTGTACGAGTCCGGGGTGCTGATACGCGCAGCCACGCGCGGTGACGGCAGTACCGGCGAGGACGTCACGCAAAACGTACGCACCATTGCCTCCGTGCCGCTGAAGCTGGAGGGCCGCGGTGTGCCGGATATCCTCGAGGTGCGCGGCGAGGTGTACCTGTCGCACGCCGGTTTCCACGAACTCAACCGGCAGGCCGGGGCGCAGGGCCAGAAACTGTTCGTCAATCCGCGCAATGCCGCGGCCGGCAGCCTGCGGCAGCTGGACCCGGCGATAACCGCCCGGCGCCCGCTGGAGATGTACTGTTACGGCGTGGGCAAGGTCACGGGCGGCAAGCTGCCCGGGACGCATTCCGGGGTCATGGCGCAACTGGCCAAATGGCGGCTGCGTGTCTATGACGATATTCGCGTGGTGCAAGGTTACAGTGGCTGTCGCGCCGCCTACCGGCACTATGAAAAGATCCGCGACGATCTCCCGTTTGAAATCGACGGCGTGGTGTTCAAGGTCGACCGTCTCGACCTGCAGGACAAGCTCGGCCATGTTGCGCGCGCGCCGCGCTGGGCAATTGCACGCAAGTTTCCGGCACAGGAATGCGAGACCAGGGTGCTGGGTATCGATGTGCAGGTCGGGCGCACCGGGGCGCTGACGCCGGTCGCGCGGCTGGAGCCTGTATTCGTCGGCGGTGTGACGGTGACAAATGCAACCCTGCACAACCAGGACGAGATCGATCGCAAGGATGTGCGCGTGGGGGACACAGTGATCGTGCGGCGCGCCGGTGATGTTATTCCGGAAGTGGTGCGCGTGGTGCCGAAGCGGGGCAGGCGCCGCGGGCCTGCCTACAACATCCTGGCCAGGCATCCCGTATGCCCGGTGTGCGGTTCACACGTACACAAGGCCGCGGACGAGGCCGTGGTGCGCTGCTCCGGCGGCCTGTTCTGTGCCGCGCAGCGCAAGCAGGCCATCAAACACTTCGCTTCGCGCCGGGCCATGGACATCGAGGGGCTCGGTGACAAGCTGGTCGAACAGCTGGTCGACCGGGAGCTGGTGCACGATGTCGGCGATCTCTACACCCTGTCGGTGGCAGCAGTGGCCGACCTCGAGCGCATGGCGGAGAAATCCGCCAGCAATCTCATTGCGGCAATCGGGTCCAGCCGGCAGACCACCCTGGAGCGTTTTATCCATGCACTGGGCATACGGGAAGTGGGCGAGTCCACGGCACAGATACTGGCGCGCGAGTTCGGCGACCTGGCGCCATTGATGGCAGCCGATGTCGAGTCGCTGCAGGCGATACATGACATCGGTCCGGTGGTGGCGCAGTACATTGTGGACTTCTTCGCCGAAGACCATAACCGCGGCGTGATCGACAAGCTGCTCGACTCGGGCATTCGCTGGCCACGGGCCGGGCGGCCGGCGGGGTCAAGGCTGGCCGGCAAGACCTTCGTGCTGACCGGTACGCTGTCCGTGCCGCGCAACGAGCTGAAGGCGCGCCTGCAGGCGCTGGGTGCCAAGGTTACCGGCAGTGTGTCGAAAAATACCGATTATGTCGTGGTCGGCGACAACCCGGGCTCGAAATACGACAGGGCGGTCGAACTGGGTATTGAAATTCTCGACGAAGCGTCCTGCATGGCGTTACTGGAGAAAAGTCAGCCGGCGCTGTGACTGCCTGTCCGGCAATGACTGCAACATCAGCCTGCCAGTCCTGTCAGCCCGCCTTCTTCATGTCCCCGGCCAGCTCCCGCACCAGCGGGTAGAGCTTTTCGGTCTCGTTCTGGATACGATCCAGCACCAGCCCGAACATTTCCTCGGTTTCCTCCAGGAAGCGCTCATGGTCGTGGACGGCCAGCGAGTCAGTATTTTTCCGCGGGCACCACTGTTTCGTATAGGCGGTCATGATTTTCCTGATTTCCTGTGACCCCGACATGAAATTACGGGCCATCTTCTGGGTCTCCTGGTCATCGTGGGTCAGCAGGCGGCTGTAGAGATTCTTGTCGACCAGCTCGATGTGGTGCTTGACCTTGTCCATGTAGCGCTGAAAGAGCTCGCAACATGTTTCGGTGTCGCACATGGAGCGTTCCCTGAAGAGATATAACAGGACGTTGGAGAGTTCCGTGATGTTGTGGTTTTCGGTATGCAGTTCGTCATAGGTGATCATTTTGCAATCCTCTGCGTTGCCCCCGTGAGAGGTTGATGTTTACATTATCAGGATTGTGTACCGGCGACAAAGTCCGCTTGTCTCCCGGTCGTGCGGCCGGACCGGCCCCGGCTATCGGCGGGACCGGCAAAACCGGCCGGGTTTCATGTTGGCAGGGCAGTAACCCGTGCAGTCGGGTCCGGGCTGTGCGGGTGATGATGGCGCCATCGATGCGCCACAACCTCAGGATTTGCCGCAAAAAACCGTAATAACCCCCTGATTTACACGACTTGCCGGCCCTGACACGCTATATTAGTGTGCATGTTTCATGCGCGATCTGTGAAGCCATGCTCAAGCCCCTGAATCTGAACCTGCTTTCCTGGCTGGTGATTGCGATCGTCCTGCTGGGTGTGATCAGTGCGGTGACCGTGTTCATGAATGCGCAGACCTACCGTGATCTGGCGTTCAATTTCCAGCGCCAGTACATGTCGCAACTGATCGAAAGCGAAGTCACCGAGATTCTCGCCGAGCAGGCCGGTATCGCTTACCACATGGGGCAAAATATCCGCAAGGACGCGGACTTTAGCGGTGCCTTCGAAACCGGGGATAACGGTGTACTCAGGGGTGTGCTGGAGGCACAGTATCACAGCGCCCCGGTGACCTCCGGTCTTATCGATGTGGTCGGTATCTACGTCTTCGATGCCGATTACCGGCTGCGTGCGGCAACGATGCGTTATCCCGCACTGCCCGGTGAGGGCGAGCTTATGTGCGCCGGACTGGTCGAAGGTATGCAACTACCCGGTGCCGGGGTTCGTCCCGGTCCGCTGGACGAATTCTGCCTGCACGAGGGTGACACCTACATTGCCGCCATCGTATCGCTTGGCGACCTGAAGCCGACAGGTTTTCTCCAGCTGGTCTACAACCCGCTTGCCGGTATCGGCAGGCTCGATGAACGCCTGGGCATGCCGGTGCAGATTACCGGGCTGCAGGGCGATGCAGTTGTCACATCGCCCGACTGGGCAGCGCTCACCTCGGGAAACTTCGTTCGGTCCGACTACATGCTGAAAAGCCGCGCAGGTGAGCCGGTGCTGGAGATTGTTGCAGCGAGTAATGCCGATGAACTGATTCTCAAGATCGACAAGACCAACAAGCGTCTGATGATAATCGTGGCGCTGGTGTTGCTTGTCTCGGTGGGGCTGGCGTTGCTGATTCTTAAATATTCGGTTTTCAAACCGTTGCAGAGGCTCAGCCACCAGCTGAAATCGCGCTGGGTGCAAGGCTCCGGCAGCACGCATGAGCCCACCGCTGCCGACAAGAAACGGACGGTCACTTTTCATGCGCTGGGCGAACTGTAC
>JABDRC010000070.1 GCA_013041945.1 Halobacteria archaeon | reverse complement strand
GACTGATCCGGCCGCGCCCGATCCGGCACCGGTTGCACAGACAGCGCCCGGGTCAATACCGGAGATCGATCAGGCACAATCCCCGTCAGCCGGACTGGCAACGGCGCCGCCGCCGGAGAACATCTGGATCCGCCTGCGCAAGGGATTCAGGCTGGAGGGTACCGGGCAGCCACAGGTACGCAAGGCCATCAACCGTTACAAACGCTCGCCCCGCGATGTCGAGTACATACTCCAGCGCGGTGACCCGTATATCGCGTACATCCTGAACGAAGTCGAGCGCCGTGGTTATCCGACCGAGATCGTGCTGCTGCCGTTCGTCGAGAGTAGTTTCGATCCGTTTGCCTATTCACATGGCCGCGCGTCCGGATTGTGGCAGTTCATTCCCGCCACCGGACGGATCTATGGCCTGAAACAGGACTGGTGGTATGACGAACGCCGCGACGTCGTGGCATCGACCACGGCCGCCCTTGATTTCCTCGGCAAGCTGCACCGGCAGTTCGACGGCGACTGGCTGTTGGCACTCGCTGCGTATAATTCCGGCAGCGGCACCGTCAGCAGCGCCATTCGGCGCAACCGCAGGGCCGGCAAGCCGACCGATTTCTGGCATCTGAAGCTACCGAAAGAAACGCGCGTCTACGTACCCCGCCTGATGGCGATCACTGCCATGGTCCGGGACCCTGACCGGTACAGCATCATCCTGCCCACACTCACGACGACGCCTGCGTTTGCCGAGGTCGATACCGGCGGCCAGCTGGATATCGGCATCGCCGCCGAGCTGGCCGGCGTGGAAACGGAAACGCTGTATCGACTCAATCCCGGTTTCAATCGCTGGGCAACCCACCCGGACGGCCCGCACCGCCTGCTGGTGCCGGCGTCAAGCGCCACCGTCTTCAGCGGGAACCTGGCAAATCTGCCGGCGGAAAACCGCCTCAAGTGGGTGCGCCACAAGGTGACCAGGGGCCAGACGTTGTCGGGTATTGCGCAGAAATACGACACCCGGGTTGCCGTCCTGCGCGATGCCAATAACCTGTCAGGCACCAGAATCCGCGCCGGCCAGCACCTGCTGGTGCCGGTCGCCGCACGCGATGCCACGCAGTATGCCGCACTCAAACGCAATACCGCCCCGCGCGGCAAGGGCAGCAAGACCACCCACCGGGTACGCAACGGCGACAATCTCTGGGACATCGCGCAGCAATACAGCGTGTCGGTCAGGCAGGTCGCCCGCTGGAACCGCATCGGCACCAATGCCGTTATCCGGCCTGGCCAGAAACTCGTTATCTGGACCAAAGGTGCGGGTGGCAAGAATAACGAACACGTCCGCTCGATCCGCTACACCGTCCGCAGTGGCGACTCACTCTACCTTATCTCGAAGAAATTCAATGTCAGCATCGCCGAGCTGCGGCGCTGGAACAAACTCGACGAAGACAAATATATCCAGCCGGGCCAGCAGCTGACCCTGTATGTGGATGTCACGCGCCCGAGCAGCGGCTAGCCGGGCTGAAATTTTCCATCACTGCAAGTCTGCCGGGTGTAACCCTTATCTAACAGGGCCACGAAGTGCACCCTACCTGAATAACGCAGCCCGCAGGGTGCGTTCCACGCACCATCGACTATCTGAATAAGGCAGTACGCAGGGTGCGTTCTACGCACCATTGACGGTGCGCGAAATGCACCCCACCCAATAGTGTCATTATTCAGGCAACGGCCGGTTCGCGGTGAAACCCTGCATCAGTTGCGCCGATCCTGCACCGCAACTGATGATCGAGCGCATGGCATCCTGCACCGGAATGTCGACCGGATGCACAAACCGGCCTTCCAGGTGGTAGATCAGGCCCGAGGTCGGATTGGGTCCGGTCGGCACGAATACGGTAAAGCTGCCGTCCATGTGTTTGTCCGTGATGAACGCGGTCATCAGGGTTTCGTTGCCGAACACCTGCACCAGCGCCACGGAGGAAAACGGCGAGTCCTTCCGGCTGCCGAAGATCTGCAGCACCGTTTCCTTGATCATGGAGTAGCCGGGCGCCAGCTTGAGAATGCGCGTCTCGATGAAGCGGTACAGGAAATCGCCCAGCCGCGTACGGACCAGCACACCGACGAAGAAGCAGGTCATCACAATCAGGATGATAACCAGTATTTCTGCTGCCTTTTCATTAAGTTGTGAGTCACTTATCAGAAGCCGCGTTAATGGCTCGATCAGCCCTGTCACCAGGTCGAATAACCACAGGGTGACCGACACCAGGATGGCCACCGGCAGGATGACGACCACGCCACCGAGCAGTGATGTTTTCAGAAAATTCTTGAGTTTTTCCATGCGGCAGGCCTACTCCGGACGCATGTGCGGAAACAGCAGGACATCACGGATCGACGGCGAGTCGGTGAACAGCATCACCAGGCGGTCAATACCGATGCCTTCACCCGCTGTCGGCGGCATGCCATGCTCGAGCGCACGGATGTAATCTGCGTCGAAATGCATGGCCTCGAGATCGCCGGCGTCCTTGTCCACAACCTGCTGACGGAAGCGTTCGGCCTGGTCCTCGGCGTCGTTCAGCTCGGAGAAGCCATTGGCGATCTCGCGGCCGCCGACAAAAAACTCGAAGCGGTCGGTAACGAACGGATCGGCGTCACTGCGACGCGCCAGCGGTGATACCTCGGTCGGATAGGCGGTAATGAAGGTCGGGTCGTCGAGCCTGCTTTCAACCGTTTTTTCGAAGATCTCGATCTGGACCTTGCCGAGACCATAACTGTCTTTCAGCGGTATTTTCAGGCGGTCTGCCACGGCGCGCGCGCGTTCCGGGGTATCAATATCTTCCGCTGCCAGGTCGGGATTGAATGCCAGGATGGACTCGCGCACCGTCAATCGCCGGAACGGTTTGTCGAAATCATAACGACTTCCCTGGTATTCGATCGATGTATTACCGTACAGGTCGCGTGCCATGTTGCGCAGCAGGTCCTCCGTCAGGTCCATGAGGTCCCGGTAATCGGCATAGGCCTGGTAGAACTCGAGCATGGTGAATTCCGGATTATGCCGCGTCGACAGCCCTTCATTACGGAAATTCCGGTTGATCTCATAGACCTTCTCGTAACCGCCAACCACCAGGCGCTTGAGATACAGCTCCGGTGCGATTCTCAGGAACAGGTCCATTTCCAGGGCGTTGTGGAAGGTCGCGAACGGCCGCGCGGTCGCACCACCGGGGATGGCCTGCATCATCGGCGTCTCGACTTCCATGAAGTCCTGTTCATTCAGGTATTCGCGGATGTACTGCATGATGCGGCTGCGCATGAGAAACGTCGCACGCGAGGTCTCGTTCATGATCAGGTCGACGTAGCGCTGCCGGTAGCGTGTCTCCTGGTCCGCCAGACCGTGAAATTTCTCCGGCAGCGGCCGCAGCGACTTGGTCAACAGACGCAACTCCTCGCAGCGCACCGACAGCTCGCCTGTCCTGGTCTTGAACATCACGCCTTCGGCGGCAATGATGTCGCCGACATCCCAGCCCTTGAAGGCCTGGTAGAGCCCCTCCGGCAGGCTGTCGCGCTGCAGGAACAGCTGGATGCGCCCGGACATGTCCTGCAACTGGGTGAAGGCGGCCTTGCCCATGATGCGCTTGGCCATCATGCGGCCGGCGACCTTGACCCTGACCGGGTGTGCATCGAAGAAATCGTTGTCCCTGTCATCGTACTCGGCATGCAGTTCGCCGGCGATTGCGTTGCGCCGGAAGTCATTCGGAAAGGCGTTACCCTCTTCCCGCAAGGCCTGCAGCTTGCTGCGCCGCTGGGCGATGAGTGCGTTTTCGTCCTGGTCAGTCATGGTTTCGTTCGCATATATTCATAAAGTTTTTTCTCGTTACCCCCTCTCCCTTCGGGAGAGGGTTGGGGATAGGGGATAAAGGCAGCACGCCTACAACCCGCTCTTCAGGCTCGCCTCGATAAAGGGATTGAGGTCGCCGTCCAGCACGGCCTGCGTGTTACCGGTCTCGTGCCCCGTGCGCAGGTCCTTGATGCGCGACTGGTCGAGCACATACGAGCGGATCTGGCTGCCCCAGCCGATGTCCGACTTGGAGTCCTCCAGCACCTGCTGGTCGGCGCTGCGCTTCTGCACCTCCAGTTCGTAGAGCTTTGACTTCAGCTGTTTCATCGCGGTGGCCTTGTTCTTGTGCTGCGAACGGTCGTTCTGGCACTGCACCACGACACCGGTCGGTTCATGCGTGATCCGCACCGCGGACTCGGTGCGGTTGACATGCTGCCCGCCGGCACCGCTGGCCCGGTATACATCGATGCGCAGGTCGGCCGGGTTGATATCGATATCGATATCATCATCGATCACCGGCGACACGAACACCGCGGCGAACGAGGTATGCCGGCGGTTGCCGGAATCGAACGGCGACTTGCGCACCAGCCGGTGGACGCCGATCTCGGTACGCAGCCAGCCGAAGGCATAGTCGCCCTCGATCCTGACCGTGGCACTCTTGATGCCGGCGACTTCACCGGGCGATACCTCGATCAGCTCGGTCCTGAAGCCGTGTCGCTCGCCCCAGCGCAGGTACATGCGCAGCAGCATCTCGGCCCAGTCCTGCGCCTCGGTGCCGCCGGAGCCGGACTGGATGTCGAGAAAGGCATTGGCCTCGTCCATCTCGCCGGAAAACATGCGCCGGAACTCGAGCTTCGCAATGCCCGCCTCCAGTGACTGCAGATCGTCCTCGATGGCATCGAGAGTTTCCTGGTCGCCCTCCTCGGCCGCCACCTCCAGCAGTTCGCCGGCATCCTGCAGGCCCTGCGTCATGTTGGTGAGGGTCAGCACGACTTCTTCCAGCCGCGAGCGTTCCCGGCCCAGTTCCTGGGCGCGCTCGGGATCGTTCCAGATGGCCGGATCTTCCAGTTCCCGGGTGACCTCGGTCAGTCGTTCGGTGCGGGTTTCGAGGTCAAAGGTACCCCCTGAGGGCGGCGGAACGCCCGTCGAGGTCCTTGATGTGATTACGGATGGCGGTCAGGTCCGGCATGGTTCACTGGCTGGCGTTGAAAGCGCGTCATCATACTATTGTTGGACGGGCGAAACTAGAGAACACCCGTCATTCGAAGAAGACGCGTCATTGCGAGCCGTGCGTGGCACACTCCGGATACGTAACCGGACGGTCAGAGATTGCCTTGTCACCGCGTTCCTCGCCATGACAATTACGGCCCCGTCTCGATGTGCTCGATCACCAGCTGTGGCGACACCAGCCCGCGATACTCGTTCACGTCCAGGCGGTAGGCCATGCGGGCCGTGCCGCAGCCCGGCGGCAGCGCCGCCGTGTTGAAGGCGATACCGTCGATGCGGCCGCTGCCGCTGACCGGCCTGAGGCTCAGCTTGAGATGACGTTCGCCGACCACGCGCTGGGCAAGTATCTCGAATTCCCCGTCGAACACCGGCGCCGGAAAGCCCTGCCCCCAGGGGCCCGCCGCGCGCAGCAGCTGCGCCGTGTCGAGCGACAGCTCCGCTGTACTCAATTGCCCGTCGGACCAGATCACCGTGGCGAGATCATCCGCCGACAGGTGACGGGAGACCTCCGTATCGAAGGCGGCTGCAAAGACCGCGTAATCCGCCTCCGCCAGTGTCAGCCCGGCGGCCATGGCATGACCGCCGAATTTGCGCACCAGCGACGGATGGCGCGTGGCCACGGCCTCCAGCACGTCGCGGATATGCAGGCCGGGCACGGAGCGTGCCGATCCCTTGAGTTCGCCCTGCCCGCCGCGCGCAAAGGCGACGACCGGGCGGTGAAAGCGCTCGCGGATGCGTGCCGCCAGGATACCGATCACGCCCTGGTGCCAGTCCGGGTCGAACAGGCACAGGCCGGTCGGCAGGTCCGTCTCACTGTCATCGAGTTCCCTGATCGCCCGCAGCGCCTGTGCCTGCATGTCGGACTCGATTTCACGGCGGTCGCGGTTGAGTGCATCCAGCTGCTGCGCTATCTCCCGCGCGGCCCCCGCGTCATCGGTGAGCAGGCACTCGATTCCCAGCGACATGTCATCCAGACGTCCGGCCGCGTTCAGCCGCGGGCCGGCGATAAAGCCGAGATCATCCGCAACCGCGTTTGCAGGATTGCGCCTGCCCGCCGCCAGCAAGGCGCCGATACCCGGCACGCAGTGACCGGCACGGATACGCAGCAGACCCTGCTGCACCAGGATGCGGTTGTTGCTGTCCAGCGGCACCACGTCGGCAACGGTGCCCAGCGCCACCAGGTCAAGGTATTGCGCCAGGTTCGGTTCGGTGATGCCGCGCGCGTCGAACCAGCCGGTCTCGCGCAGGCGGGCGCGCAGCGCCAGCAGCACATAGAAGGCCACGCCGACACCGGCGAGTGCCTTGCTGGGAAAGGGATCGCCCGGCAGGTTCGGGTTGACGATCGCGTCGGCCTCCGGCAGCGCCTCGCCGGCCAGGTGATGATCGGTGATCAGCACGCGTATACCGCACCGGTGCGCCGCGGCCACGCCCTCGATACTGGACACGCCGTTATCAACGGTCATGATCAGCTCAGGGTCGAGTTCGGCAGCTACCGCGACAATCTCCGGCGTCAGGCCATACCCATACTCGAAACGGTTGGGTACCAGGTATTGAACCTCACTCGTACCCATGGCACGCAGTGCACGCACGCACAATGCACAACTGGTGGCACCGTCGGCATCGAAGTCCCCGACGATCAGGATGCGCCCGCCGGCGGTCAGTATCGACTGCAGCAGGTCGACCGCCGCCGGCAGCCCGCCCAGCGCCGACAACGGCAACAGCCGTTCCAGCGAGTAGCTGACGTCGTCCGCGGACGCCACGGCACGCGCGGCGTAGATGCGCCGCAGCACCGGATGCAGCTCATCCGGTAATACTGCAGCCGCAGCAGGCGTCGCACGCCGGACAATCGAGGTCGACATCAGGCCAGCACCTGCTCGAACGGACGGGACCGCCGCCAGAATCCGCGCAGGCGTCGACGGGTGACGGTAAAACACTGGCCGTTGCACGGCATCAGGCACAGGGAACCGACTCGCCCGGCTGCCAGCGCGCCGGCCAGCGGTGCGAACAGCGTCTGCTCCAGTGCGTGCAGGGCATCGAGCCATTTTTCGACTTCGTTGTAGCGCGCCGGCCAGTACAGGTCGTCCTGCACGATCAGTGTCGAGCCTTCGCCTGGCGGGGCCTGCCAGGCGTTGACACCCGCCGGCGGAGCCTCGACATCGATCCCGGCCAGCCCGGCCAGTGCCACGGCCAGCGGATCATGCGTTCGCACCCGGTCCACATCGGTGGTGGCCTGCCCCGGCATGACGCCCCCGCCCCACGGCCACAGGCTGTTGATGACCGGCAGCCCCCGCCGCTCGCGGTCGAGGTTCACATCATGGGCATGAAACAGCATCTGCACCTCGTTCAGCATGGCATGCCATGCACGGGCCGAGTCACCATGCGGCAGTGACGGATTGATGTCCTCACCGGCCACCGCCGCGGGCGATGTCGTGGCGATTGCCGTCTGTCTGCCCGTTTGCAGGTACCAGCGTGCCGGTACGGGTGCCTCGAGGTGCCAGTCATGCCCTGCATAAAAGTCGTTGAACGATGCGGCCAGCGCGTCGGCCTCGTCCTGGCTGATGGCGAAGCTGTGCGACTCGAACAGGCGCAGGCTGCTTTGATCAGCATGCAGGTGGACCGGGTCGGCACGCATAACGTAATTCGTCGGAACATGCCCGGTGTCGGCGCTGCAGGTCAGTGGTGCGACCGGCGTCGATTCGTCCAGTCCGAAACAGTGCAGCAGTACACTGTCGGGATCATGGCCGGGTAGCGCTGCCGGTTGCGCGCGCGACAACAGCCGGTCGAGCGATGCCGGACGTTCATCGAGGTAATCGGCAAGCGGGTGGCCGGACACCGGGCCATCCAGGCCCGGCACCAGCAGTACGATGTGTGTGTCTGGGCGAGGCAAAATCTGCCGGTTATGCCATGTTGTTCAGGATCGCATCCTTGACGGCGGACAGTTCGGCATCGACGGTCAGCATATCATCGCCACACTGCCGGATCGCCGTGTCCGGATCTTTCAGTCCATGCCCGGTGAGCGTACATACCACGGAGCTGCCTTCCGGTATCCGCCCGGCGCGGATGTCGCGCAACGCGCCCGCGACCGAGGTCGCCGAGGCCGGCTCGCAGAAGATGCCTTCTCTCGACGTCAGCAGTTTCTGGGCTGCCAGGATTTCCTCGTCGCTGCACTCGTCGAACCAGCCACCGGATTCCTTCTGCACCGTCCACGCCCGGTCCCAGGACTGCGGGTGACCGATGCGAATGGCGGTGGCGACCGTCTCCGGGTGATCGACCATCCCGCCGCGCATGAACGGTGCGGATCCGGACGCCTGATAACCCACCATGGTCGGGCGCTTGCCGTTGACGGCCTTGCCGCCGAACTTGCAGCTGCCTTCGCAGAACGCACAGGCCTGTGTTCCCTGGCCGGCGTATTCACTGTAGCCGATCCAGTGTGCCGTGATATTGCCCGCGTTGCCCACCGGAAGGCAGTGAAAGTCCGGCGCGGCACCCAGCTCGTCGACGATCTCGAACGCCGCGGTTTTCTGACCCTGCAGGCGGTAGGGATTGATGGAGTTCACGATGGTCACCGGTGCATGATCAGCGACCTCCTTGACCAGCGCCATGCCGGCATCGAAATTCCCGCGGATCTGGATGACGACCGCACCGTGGATCATGGCCTGCGCAAGTTTGCCAAGCGCGATCTTGCCCTCGGGTATCAGCACAAACGCAGTGATGCCGGCGCGCGCGGCATACGCCGCGGCCGCGGCCGAGGTGTTGCCGGTGGAGGCACAGATGATGGCGCGGCTGCCTTCCGCGACGGCCCGGGTCACGGCCATGGTCATGCCGCGGTCCTTGAACGAGCCGGTCGGGTTCAGCCCCTCGTACTTGACGTACAGGTCGACCGACTTGCCGGTCTCGCCCGGAATGTTTTCCAGTTTCACCAGCGGGGTGTTGCCCTCGCCCAGGCTGATCACCCGGGTGCCGTCGGTGACCGGCATGCGGTCCCGGTAATGCTCGATCAGGCCGGTATAACGTTTATTCATAATGACTTTCCTGGAATCAAAAACTCATGCACAAAGGCAAGTAAAAAATACTATCGCCACAGAGGACACAGAGAATTTAAACGCGTATAACCCAAGAAAATCCCGGAAATCCGGGTGTGAAACTACCCGTGGGATGCATTGTGTTTGGGCTATAATATTTTTTTCTCTGTGTCCTCTGTGGCGAATGTTTTGGTTCAATCGACGCTGAGATGCTCCAGCCGGATGCGCGTGACCTGGCCATCGATGGTGTCGAGTGCCTCGATCTGTTCGATCGACCGGTTCATCTGCCGCTCGAGAACCACGTGCGTGAGCAGGATCACCGAGGCCCTGTCAGCGCCGGCGGCCGGCTCCTTCTGCAGGATCGCCTCGATACTGATGCCGGCGGCACCGAGAATATGTGCAATATCGGCCATCACGCCCGGCTTGTCCGATACCTGCATGCGCAGGTAGTAGGCCGTCTCGACGTCATCCATATCCAGCACCGGTGTGTCCGTGATTGAACCGGGCTGGAAGGCCAGGTGCGGCACACGGTTTTCCGGGTCCGCTGTCAACACACGCACCACGTCG
>JABDRC010000086.1 GCA_013041945.1 Halobacteria archaeon | reverse complement strand
CTGCGGCAGCCATACCGAGATGTCGCCCGGGCTGTGGGCAGGGCCGAGATGCAGCAGTTCGATGCGCGTATCGCCCATCTGGATGACCCTGCGGTCCTCGAACGTTTTGTCCGGCATCACCAACCGGGTACCCATGCCCTTGTCGCGTGAGCGGCGCAGCACGCGCTCCAGAATCGCGTCACCGTGCGCCTGCAGCTCGGCGAGTGCGTCTTCGTGGGCGATGATGGTCGCCCCCTGTTCCTTCCAGAAAGCGGCACCCATGGCGGCATGGCCCTGACCGTTCTCGAGCACCACGTATTTCACCGGCTGATCGGTGACGGCCTTGACCTCCTCATGTAGCGCGCGTGCTAGCAGGTAGTTGTCGCCGGCATTCACGACCAGCACGCCGTCGTTGCTGACAATAATAGACAGATTATTGTTGTGGCCGGAGTTCTCGTAGCTGGGCGGTTCGGTGGCCCCGATCGCCGACCATAGTCCGTCGGCCACCTTTTGCGGCCTGCTGTACAGCATCGAGTCGAGGGCCAGGTCCGGCGCCTCGACCGGCAGCCCGGCGTCGCGCCACGCAAAGAAGCCGTCGCTGTAGTTTTTGACATTGCTGTAGCCCATCTGCGTCAGCGTATCTGCCGCCAACGGGCTGCGCTGGTTTATGCCGCAGTAGACGACGATAGGCGTGTCTTTGTCCGGCACCGTCTCGGGTACGCGAAACTCCAGCCAGCCGCGCGGTATGTTGTAGCTGCGAGGCCCATCGATCATGCCTCCGAGCAGGTGGATCTCGCGGGGTGAACGCACATCGATCAATACGGTGTTGGGCTGTTGCTGCAGGATTTGTTCGAGTTCCGACGTGGTGACGTTGCTGATACGCTGATTGATCGCCTGCAGCAGCTCCTCGCCGGTCTGCAGCGTGCCGGCGCCGGACAATCCAGTGCAAGCCGTAAGTGCGAAACCGATGCCCGCGAGCCGCTTTTTGAATCGTGTCTTGTTATCGTTCATGGTCCTTCTTGGATGGCAAAGACTGGGCGGATATTAGCGTTTCTGGCCGCAGCGCAGAAGCCACGCCAAGGGGAGGCACGTTCGCGGCCGTTGCCACCGTCCCCATTTGACCCGGATCAGCTTTGATACGATTTCTGCCGCTTTTGGGGCGATTCCGGTTGAGGCGGCCTTGAATTCTGCGTCAGCATCTGACGACCTATTGTCCATGTCTGCCATGTCGTCGGTCCACCACGGCCGTATAAGACCGCAGTCGCGAGGCCCTCGATGTCGCCATTTGCCCCCATGAACACTCTGCGCGGGGTGCTTGCAGCCATCGAAGCACTGCCTTTGCCCGGCCCGGTTCGGATATTGAATCTGTGTGGCGATCAGGAGCGGGTGATCTCGCTGGCCGGCATGCGGAAGGTCCTTCCCCGCCGGGTGAAATTGCTGTCCGGCCCCGGGTGTGCGGCAAGCATCTGCCCCGAGGCCGATCTCTACCAGGCGATCCAGCTGGTCCAGCGCGAGGCGGTGACCCTGCTGGTGTCCGACAATATGCTGCAGCTGCCACTGGGCCGCCACGTTTTTGGACCTCGGACGCTGCTCGAGGCGAGACAGAAGGGCGCCGATGTGCGCGTCGTATCCGCACCGATCGAGGCTGTGCTCATCGCCCGGGCCGAACCCCGGCGCGAGATGGTGTTTTTCGCCGCCGGTTTCGAGACACTGTTGGCGCCTTTGGCCGGCATGGTTTTGGAGGGGCTGCCCGAAAACCTTTCCGTATTGCTGTGTGGCAGGCGGGTCGAACCCCTGATCGAAAAGATCCTCAGCTCTGAAGACCCCGGTTTCGAGGCCTTGCTGTTACCCGGAAATCGTTGTGCGGTGACCGGTACGGCCGCCTGGGAGGCTATGACGCAGAATTTTCGTATCCCGGCGGCGGTGGCGGCCTATACCAGTACCGGTCTGCTGGCGGCAATTCATGCGGTGCTGCAACAGCGCTGCGCGGACGAGGCGCGTGTCGACAATTGCTATCAGCCGATGGTGCGGCCGGAGGGGGACGCCATGGCGCTCGACCGTCTTTATCGCGTTTTCGATATCGTCGAAGGTGCCTGGCGCGGTGTCGGGCGGGTGGAACAGACCGCCTTCCGCCTGCGTTTTGCCTACAACGTCGTCAATGCGGACAGCCGCCATCCCGATTACCGAGGTGAGCTGCAAAAGAGCGCCGGCGAGATGCCGGATGGATGCGAATGCGCGGCCGTGCTGCTGGGGAAGCAGGAGCCGGCCGACTGTCGCCAGTTCTCCGTCAGCTGCCATATCGACTCACCCTACGGGCCCTGCATGGCCTCGGAAGACGGCACCTGTTACCTGCGCAGCGGCGGCTACCGGGCCGCCTGAGACAGCGCTTCGGCGGGGTGCGCGGCACCTCCCCCGTGCTCTTGCTGGTCGAAAGGCGTTGCGCCGTCTGTGAGTCAGGACTGCCAGAAAGGCTTCGCCGACTCCGCAAGCGCCTGGGCCGGGCTGATGGCGATATCTCTTAGCTGGGTTTCACTCAGCTCCGCCAGTTGACGGCGCTGGCGTGAGCGCTGATACCAGGTGTTCAACAGCATCGTCAGGTGGCCTGTCGTGGGCTGCCAGGGCCGGTCGGTATATCTGCGGTAGCTCAGTGTCAAAGCGCTCATGGCGTTCTCCTGGTTTGGCGGTGTATCGGTCCTCGAGCAGGGACTTCATAGGATTCTCATCTTAGTTAGACTACTGTTACAATAACAGTCACAAAATATGAAAAATGTTATCAATACAGTTTGGGTATAA
>JABDRC010000083.1 GCA_013041945.1 Halobacteria archaeon | reverse complement strand
CCGAGAATACCGCTGACATACCAGTCGCAGCGCGTGCGCACCATGGTGTCCGGCCACAGCGCGAAAAACAGCCGGCGCGTGGGCTCAGCCATGTGCGAGCAGGTCGGGCAGACGTTCCAGTGCGTGCCGCACCGCATGACGGCGCACCGCATCGCGGTCGCCGTCAAACCGGCAGGTCACCACCTCCGCGAAGCCGTCGCGTGCCGCCCAGGCAAAGCAGACCATGCCGACCGGCTTGTCGGGCGTGCCACCACCGGGGCCGGCGATGCCGCTGATGGCCACGGCGATATCGGCAGGGCTGTGGGCAAGCACTCCCTGCGCCATCTCGCGCACCACCGCCTCGCTGACGGCACCGTGTTCCGCCAGTGTCCCGGTGGACACGCCGAGCATTTCCCGCTTCGCGGCATTGCTGTAGGTGACGAAGCCGCGCTCGAACCAGGTCGAGCTGCCGGCAACATCGGTCAGGCACTTGGCCAGCCAGCCGCCCGTGCACGACTCGGCAACGGCCAGTTGCATTCCCTTATCCAGCAATACCTTGGCGAGCTGTTGCGATAATTCGCTTAAATCTTTCACTTGCTTTACCTGACACAATCACCCGTCACAACCCGCTATTCTGGTCCGCGGATACTTTACCGGGACCGTTGGCCGCAGGGACGCGGCCATCGAGCATACAGGGATGTACTTGCTGCGTGTACCGGGAATTTATCCGCGGCACCAGAACAGTTACACTCCCCGCCATGACCGCCGCACACACTCCCATGATGCAGCAGTACCTGGGCATCAAGGCCGAGCACCCCGACATCCTGCTGTTCTATCGCATGGGCGATTTCTACGAACTTTTCTATTCAGATGCAAAGCGTGCGGCCGGTCTCCTCGATATTACTTTAACTTCGCGCGGCAAGAGCAACGGCGAGGCCATCCCCATGGCCGGTGTGCCGGTGCACGCCATCGACCAGTACCTTGGCCGGCTGGTGCGCCAGGGTGAATCGGTCGCGATCTGCGAGCAGGTGGGTGATGTCGGCGCCGGCAAGGGACCGGTCAGGCGCGAGGTGGTGCGGATCGTCACGCCCGGCACGCTGACCGAGGAGGCCCTGCTGAATGACCGCCAGGACAACCTGTTGCTGGCCGTGCACCGGCTGGACAGCGACTGGGGGCTGGCGGCACTGGATCTCTCGGCAGGCCGCTTCTGCGTACAGCAAGTCACCACGGGCGAGGCACTGCTGGGTGAAATCCAGCGACTGCAGCCGGCGGAGATCATCGTCAACGAGGCCGTCGCCCTGCCGCCGGAACTGGCTGCGGACACCCGTCTGCACAACCAGCCGGCCTGGCTGTTCGAAACCGACAGCGCACGGCGCCAGCTGCATGAGCAGTTCGGCACCCGCGACCTGGCCGGTTTCGGCTGTGCGGAACTGCCGGCGGCCATCGGTGCGGCCGGCGGGTTGCTGCAATACGTGGCCAATACCCAGCGCACCGCCCTGCCCCACATCCGCAGCCTGTCGGTTGAAAACCGCAGTGACAGCCTGGTGCTGGACGCGGCGACCCGGCGCAACCTCGAACTGGAACAAGCCACCTCCGGCAATCCGCGGCACACGCTGGTCGGCGTCCTCGACCGTACCGCCACGGCGATGGGCGGCCGCCTGCTGCGACGCTGGATTCACCGGCCGCTGCGCGACCAGGCAGTGCTGGAGCAGCGCCTGCAGTGCACCGGCGCCCTCATCGACCGCGATTGCCATACCGGCATCAACGCGAGCCTGCGCGGCTGCGCGGACATCGAGCGCATCCTGTCCCGCATTGCACTCAAATCGGCACGCCCGCGCGACCTGTCCGGCCTGCGCGACAGTCTCGCGCTGCTGCCCGACCTGGACGCGCAGTTGTCGTCCATCACGGACCCGCTGATTAACCGGTTGTCCGCGGAACTCGACCGACATGCCGGGACCCACGCCCTGCTGCAGTGCGCTATCCGGGAAACCCCGCCGGTGCTGCTGCGTGACGGCGGCGTGATCGCCGCGGGTTATGCGGCCGAGCTCGACGAACTGCGCGAACTGAGTGAACACGGCGACCGGGTCCTGGTGGAGATGGAACAGGCCGAGCGCGAACGCACCGGCATCGGCAACCTGAAGATCCGTTACAACCGCGTGCACGGCTACTACATCGAGGTCAGCCGGCTGCAGGCCGAGCGCGTCCCGGACAACTACCAGCGCCGGCAGACTCTGAAGGCGGTCGAACGCTACATCACGCCCGAACTCAAGGCACACGAAGACAAGGTCCTGAGCGCACATGAACGCGCACTGGCACTGGAAAAAGCGCTCTACAACGACCTGCTGGACAAGCTCATCGACCAGCTGGAACCGCTGTCACGACTGGCCGCCGCACTGTCGGAACTCGATGTGCTGGCCAACTTCGCCGAACGCGGCATCAGCCTGCAGCTGCATCGCCCGGTCTTCGTCGAGGGCAACGGTATCGACATCCGCCGCGGACGCCACCTGGTGGTCGAGCAGATCATGGACGATGCCTTCATCCCGAACGACACGCAACTCGATGACACGCGCCGCATGCTGATCATCACCGGTCCCAACATGGGCGGCAAATCGACCTACATGCGGCAGACCGCCCTGATCGTGCTGCTGGCGCATATCGGCTGTTTCGTACCGGCGGAGTCCGCCCGTATCGGCACGGTGGACCGGATCTTCTCGCGCATCGGCGCCGCCGATGACCTGGCTGGCGGACGCTCGACCTTCATGGTCGAGATGACCGAGACCGCCAACATCCTGCACAACGCGACCACCCACAGCCTGGTACTGATGGACGAGATCGGCCGCGGCACCAGCACCTATGACGGCCTGTCACTGGCCTGGGCCTGTGCAGTCGATCTCGCCATGCGCGTGCGCGCCTGCACACTGTTCGCCACCCACTACTTCGAACTGACGCAGCTGCCCGACCAGCATGACGGCATCGTCAATGTCCATCTCGACGCCACCGAACACGAGGACCGCATCGTGTTTCTGCATGCCGTCCAGCCGGGCCCCGCCGATCGCAGCTACGGCCTGCACGTCGCCGCGCTGGCCGGTGTACCGGCAACGGTCATCCGCCAGGCGCAGCAACGCCTGCAGGAACTGGAGGCGGACCCGGACCGCGGCATGTCCGTGACACCGCAGATGCCGCTGTTCCAGGCCACGGAGCACCAGCCGGTGATCGACCGCCTGGAGCAGCTCGACCCCGACAGCCTGTCCCCCCGGGAAGCGCTGCAGGCGCTGTATGAGTTGCAGTCAAAGCTGCATTCATAATCTGCCCGGATTACAGGTATACTGCACAGTCAATGATTGGCCATCTGCCCTGTATGTTCTGATTATCAGTAGCTTGCAATACCTTTATGACAATCAGGATACACCGGGGATACGATCGCCACGTGCTGAACCGCGAAGCCGCTGACTGGAGAACTGCATGACCTTCGTTGTGACTGAAAACTGCATCAAGTGCAAATACACGGATTGCGTGGAAGTCTGCCCGGTGGACTGTTTCCACGAGGGCCCGAATTTCCTCGTCATCGACCCGGACGAGTGCATCGACTGTACCCTGTGCGAACCCGAATGCCCGATCAACGCCATCTTCGATGAAGGCGATCTGCCCGAAGGCCAGGAGCATTTCCTGGAACTGAATGCCGAACTCGCGCGCGACTGGCCGGTCATCACGCAGATGAAGGACGCGCCGGAGGACGCCGACGAGTGGAAAGACAAGCCGGACAAGCTGAAACACCTCGAACGCTGACCCCTCCGTACATCGTCATCCAGGGCCCATGAATCCATCGGCAGCCGTCGTCCTGTTTCCACACAGCGACGACCTGCTTGCAAGCGCGGCCCGTCATATCGTCGCGCAGGCAACCACACTGCCCGACCTGACCGGTTGCGTGGTGTTACTGCCAGGGCTGCTGTTTGCCAGCGACCTGCGCCGCCACCTGCTGGACGCCGCCACGGCAGCCGGCCACACAGCGCTGCTCGGCCCGGCCATCGGCACAACGGAACAGTGGCTGGCCGAACAGGTTCCGCTGGCTGAACCGGTGCCCGGTCGTGCGCGCCGCGAACTGCTGCTGGTTGATGCCATCCGGCAGCACCCCGACGTGTTCGGCGAACAGGACCCGTGGACGCTGGCGGACAGCCTGATCACGCTGTTCGACGAACTCACACTGCACCGTATACCCGTCGACGCCGGACTCGACGATTTCCGCCGGCGCCTGCAATCCGCTTACGGCCTGGCCGGCACGCCGCCGGAGCCGTTCGACCGCGAGGCCCGCATCGTGCAGCGGCTGTGGCAGGCCTGGCACGTGCAATTACAGGCCGAAGACCTGCTCGACCCCGGCGCGGCACAGTTGCTGCAACTCGCCACGATGTGCGGTCTGCCGCACACCCGCCATATCTACTTCGTCGGTATCGATGCGCCGACCGGGGCCGAGGCCGAATGGATCGACGCGGTGCTGGCGGCCGGCAACGGACAATTACTGCTGCACCGGTCTATGGCCGGCGCGCAGTCGGCCCATCCCGTGTGGCAGCAGCGGCTCGACACGGCTGCGCCGGCGGACAGCCCGGCGCAGGCTGCCGGCAGCGTCCTCGACAGCATCTTCAGCGAGCACGGGGATCCGCTGCAGACCCGCGCAAGCGCCGCACGCAACACGTACCCGGACGCACCGCTGGCAGGACGCCTGCACAGTTTCGCTGCCGGTTCCGCGGAACAGGAGGCACGCGCGATCGACCTGCAGGTACGCCAGTGGCTGCTGGACGGTCACCAGCCGCTTGCCGTGGTCAGCGAGGACCGGCGGCTTGGCCGGCGCGTGCGCGCACTGCTGGAACGCGCCGGCATCACCCTGCAGGACCCGGGTGGCTGGGCACTGTCCACCACCCGCGCCGCCGCCGCGCTGGAGCGCTGGCTGCAGAGCGTCGAAGAAGACTTCGCGCACGAACCCCTGCTGGACACACTGAAGTCACCGTTCACCCTGCCGGACGAAGACCGCGACATGCTCGACAACTGCGTGTTTCGTTTCGAGACCGACATCGTGCGGCGCGAGAATATCGCACGCGGCCTGCAGCGCTACCGGCAGCACATCAATTCCCGCCTGCAGCACTACGAGACCCGCTGGAGCAGGGAAAGCGCCGCACAGCTGCATCAGCTGCTCAACCGGCTCGAGCATGCCGCCGACCCGCTCCACCCCTGTCTCAGGGGTGAACACCCGCCGGAGTTTTTACTGCAACGCCTGCAGGCCAGCCTGGTGGAACTCGGTATGTGGCAGGCATTCGACAACGACCCGGCCGGGCAGCGCATCCAGCAGGAATGGCGCCTGCTGCACGACGCCGCCCGGGACAGCGAGCTGCGCATGGACTGGAGCACGTTCCGCGCCTGGCTGGGCAGTGCGCTCGAACGGCATGACTTCCGTCCCGCCAGCGGGCACAGCCCGGTGTGGCTGCTGAACCTGCAGCAGGCCCGGCTGGGCCGCTTTGCCGGCATCGTGGTCGGCGCCTGCGATACCGAATACCTGCCGCCGGCACCGGCGCGTTCACCGTTCTTCAATGATCGCGTGCGGCGCGAACTCGGCCTGCCGGACTGGCCGCAGCGCCAGCGGCAGCAACTGGAACATTTCCGCGCCCTGCTGGAAAGCGCGCCGCGGGTATTGCTCACCTGGCACCGGGAACAGGACGGCGAACTGCGCACGCCGAGCCCCTGGCTGGCACGCATCGAGGTGTTTCATGCGCTGGCCTGGCAACATGACC
>JABDRC010000079.1 GCA_013041945.1 Halobacteria archaeon | reverse complement strand
GCGCCTGCTGAAAATCATCATTGATTACAAGGTAGTCGTATTCATCATAGTGCGACATCTCGCTCACTGCATCACGCATGCGGCGCGCGATGACGTCGGGACCATCCTGGCCACGGGCAGTGAGACGTTCTTCCAGTGCATCGCGCGAGGGCGGCAATATGAAGATACTGACTGCCTCCGGTAGCAGCTCGCGTACCCGGCGTGCGCCCTGCCAGTCGATTTCCAGGATGACATCGATGCCCGCCGCCAGCCGCGCCTGCACTGCCGCGCGCGAGGTGCCGTAACAATTGTCGAACACGCGCGCATGCTCGAGAAAATCGCCGGCCGCCGCCATCGCATCGAAGGCATCCATATCGACGAAATGATAGTCCTGTCCGTCGACCTCGCCCGGCCGGCTATCCCGGGTGGTATGTGAAACGGACAGTTCCACGTCCGTAACCCGACCGGACTCGAGCAACGCCCGCAGCAGGCTGGATTTCCCGGCACCGGAGGGTGCGGAAATAATGTACAGGTTGCCGCTGTTATTCGTTTCTGCTGTCATACCGGTCCTGGAAAATTCAAAGTGCACCTTTGAAGGCAAGCGTAAGCAGGGCGTCATTATTCAACGTTCTGTACCTGCTCGCGCATCTGCTCGATCAGTACCTTGAGCTCCACCGAGATACCTGTCGTGTCGCTCGCCACCGATTTCGAGCCCAGCGTATTGGCCTCGCGGTTCAGCTCCTGCATGAGGAAATCAAGGCGCCGACCGACCGGCTCGCCGCTGCCGATGACCCGGCGCACCTCGACGATGTGACTTTCCAGGCGATCGAGTTCCTCGTCCACGTCGATCTTCTGCAGCTGGATGGCCAGCTCCTGCTCCATGCGGCCCGGTTCCACCTCGACATCCAGTTCCGCAAGCCGCTGCTCCAGCTTGCTGCGCAGACCGGCACGGATATCCGGCAACAGGACCCGCGCCTTGCTGACCTGCCCGGCCATGCCGTCACAGCGCCGGGTCAGCAGCGCCGTGATCGACTCGCCCTCGCGGGCGCGACTCTCCACCAGCTCGGTCAGCGTGGTATCGAGCAATGCCAGTGCATCCTGCATCAGCGGGCCGGTATCCAGCGGTTCGTCACGCACAATGCCGGGCCAGCGCAGCAGTTCCACCGGGTTGGGTGGCGTGGTCTCGGGCAGACCGGCGGCCACTGTTTCGCAGGCGCCGGCCAGCCGCCTGAGGTTGTCCATGTCGATATCGACCGGTACCGCGCTGCGCGCCGCCGGCTGGAATCGGCACACACAGTCCACCTTGCCACGCGCCAGCCGGGCATTGACCCGTTCGCGCACCGCCGTCTCCAGGGCGCGCAGTTCCTCGGGCAGTCGCAGGGCGATTTCCAGGTAACGGTGATTCAGGGAACGCAGCTCCCAGGAAATCACCCCGGCATCGAGGTTGATCTCCCGGCGTGCAAAGGCAGTCATACTGTGGACCATGCAAATTCCCCGTGTCTGTAACCGTTGTGGCGGCTTATGTTAAGGCATAAGCGCATGAAAAACACGGAACTCCGGGCCGGTCTTCGCGCTATAATCCGCGCCTCACACTGATCCGAGGAACCACCATGCGCCCCAGCAACCGTCAGCCGGACGCCATGCGGCATGTCCGCATTACCCGTAACTACACCAAACATGCCGAGGGCTCGGTACTGGTCGAATTCGGTGACACCCGCGTGCTGTGCAATGCCAGCGTGGAAGAGCGCGTACCGCCATTCCTGCGCGGCAAGGGCGAGGGCTGGGTGACGGCGGAATACGGCATGCTGCCGCGCTCGACCACCAGCCGCATGGGCCGCGAGGCTGCGCGCGGCAAGCAGGGCGGCCGCACCATGGAAATCCAGCGCCTCATCGGCCGCTCGCTGCGCGCCGTGGTGGACATGAAAAAACTCGGCGAACGCACCATCACCATCGACTGCGACGTCATCCAGGCCGACGGCGGAACGCGCACAGCCAGCATTACCGGCGGCTTCGTCGCACTGGCCGACGCCCTGCAGTCGCTGCGCGAGAACGGAAAACTGGACGAAATGCCCCTGACCGGCCGTGTCGCCTCGGTGTCGGTGGGTGTATACAAGGGCACCCCGGTCCTCGACCTGGATTACCCGGAAGACTGCAATGCCGAGACCGACATGAACGTCGTCATGAACGACGCAGGTGACTTCATCGAGGTGCAGGGTACGGCCGAGGGCCACGCCTTCAGCCAGGACGAGATGAATGCAATGCTGGCGCTGGCAAAGAAAGGCATCACCGAACTGCTGGAAAGCCAGCAGGCGGCACTGGACGAATAGTGCACAATATTTCGAGAAATTCGCGGACAACGTCCGCTCCTACGATATATTTGAGGCGTAGGAGCGCAGGTATGCGTGAACAGAAATTGATACGAGAGAAAAGAATTCATGAAAGATATCGTTCTCGCCAGCAGTAACCGCGGCAAGGTCCGCGAAATCAACGAGCTTCTGTCGGATCTGGATCTCAATGTCCGTCCGCAGGGCGAATTCAACGTGGAGGATGCCGAGGAAACCGGCCTGACCTTCGTCGAGAACGCCATCCTCAAGGCACGCAACGCCGCTGAACATACCGGCCTGCCAGCCATTGCCGATGATTCCGGACTCGAGGTCGATGCCCTGAACGGCGCGCCCGGCATCTATTCCGCCCGCTATGCCGGGGCCGGCGCCAGCGACCAGGCCAACCTCGAAAAACTGCTCACGGACCTGGGAGCTGTTGCGGAGGCGGATCGCACTGCACGCTTCCAGTGCCTGCTGGTCTTCCTGCGTCATGCCGGTGACCCGACCCCGCTGA